>NZ_BCSL01000010.1:0-89801 GCF_001570845.1 Dietzia papillomatosis NBRC 105045
TCCGCGGCCGGCGCGGTCAGGTGAGGACGAAGTCCTCCGGATCCACGACGCGGACCTGCTCGCGATACCGGAACGTGAACGTCGGCCACTGCAGCGAGTTCCGGCCGCGCGAGTCGATGTACCAACTCGAGCACCCGCCCTGGTTCCACACCGTGTGGGCCAGCTCGCGGTCCATGCGATCGGCGTAGGCCCGCTCCACCTCGGCCCGCACCTGGATCGTCCCGCTCCCCGACCGCTCCGCCAGGTCGACCAGGCGCAGGACGTGCCCGGCCTGCGATTCCAGCATGTACACGATCGACGAGTGCCCCAGATTCGTGTTGGGTCCGTAGAGCAGGAACAGGTTGGGGAAACCGGCGACCGTGACTCCGTTGTGGGCACGCGGGCTGCCGTCCCAGTGCTCGGCGAGCGTGCGGCCGTCGGCTCCGGTGATCACCTTCGAGATCGGCGGCTCGGTCGGCTGGAACCCGGTGCCGAAGATGATCACGTCCGCCGGGTGCTCGGTCCCGTCGTCGGCGACCGGGCCCCGGGGCGTGACCGCGGACGCCGCTCCGGGGACGAGCGACACATCGGGGCGCGTCAGCGCGGGGAGCCAGTGGCTCGTGAGCAGGACGCGCTTGCAGCCGATCGAGAAGTCCGGGGTGAGCGCTCTGCGCACGCGGCGATCCCGCACCTTGAGGAAGAGGTAGAACCGCGCGAACCACTCGAAGAAGCGCAGCAGGAACTGCGCGCGGGTGAACACGACGACATACAGTTCGCGCCCCAGATAGATCCGGCCGCGGACGAGCTTCTGCAGGAGCGGCAGTCGCCGGTACAGCCTCTTCCGGCGTTCGGAGATCGGACGGTCGAGCCGGGGCAGGATCCACCCGGGGGTCCGCTGGAACACCGTCACGTGCTCGGCGGTCCCCGCGATCTCGGGGACGAACTGCACGGCGGAGGCCCCGGTGCCCACCACCGCGACCCTCTTGCCCTCGAGTGGGATGTCGTGTCGCCACCGGGCGGAGTGGAACACCTCCCCCTCGAACGAGTCGAGTCCCGGGAGACGGGGAACCGACGGTGCGGAGAGAGCGCCCGTCGCCGCCACGAGGTGACGCGCCCGCACCTGCCCGCGACTGGTGTCGACGACCCACGTCCCCTCGGTCGCGTCCCACTTCGCCGCGGTCACCTCACACGACGTGACGAGCCGCTCACGTAGGCCTATACGGTCGGCGACCGACACCAGGTAGGAGTGGATCTCGGGCTGGCGTCCGAACGAGTGCGACCACCCGGGGTGGGCGTGACGGGACAGCGAGTACAACGCCGTCGGCACATCGCAGGCGCAGCCCGGGTACGTGTTGTCGCGCCAGGTCCCGCCGACCTCGTCGGCGGCCTCGAGGACGAGGAAGTCGCGGCCCCGCCCCTCGCGCAGGAGACGGTCGGCCATGGCGATACCGCCGAAACCGGCGCCCACCACCAACAGGTCGATCTGGTCCACGGGTCCACGGGGCGAGTCGATCATGCTGGACAGTATGCACTGTCGTGTCCACGCTCGAGGCCGCATCGGGACGACCGTCCATATCCCGGTCCGGGCGGGTCAAGAGCCGGAGGGCAGGGTGAGGATCTCATAACCGTCCTCGGTCACGACGACCGTGTGCTCGAACTGAGCGGTCCACGCCTTGTCCGCGGTCGTCACGGTCCAGTCGTCGTCCCAGACCTCGAATCCCGGGCCGCCGAGGGAGATCATCGGCTCGACGGTCAGCGTCATGCCCGGCTCGAGCACCTCGGTCCTCGACGGGTCGTCGTAGTGCAGGACGACCAGACCGTTGTGGAAGGTCGGCCCGACGCCGTGACCCGTGAACTCACGGACCACCGTGTAGTCGAACCTCCGGGCGTAGGACTCGATGACGCGACCGATGACGTTGACCTCGCGTCCGGGGCGGATGGCCTTGATCCCGCGGTTCATCGCCTCCTCGGTCCGCTCGACCAGCAGTCGCACCTCGTCGCTGACCTCGCCGGCGAGGAACGTCGCGTTCGTGTCGCCGTGCACGCCCTGGATATAGGCCGTCACGTCCACGTTCACGATGTCTCCGTCCCGGATCACCGTGGTGTCCGGGATGCCGTGGCAGATGACCTCGTTGAGCGAGACGCAGCACGACTTGGGGAACGCCTTGTACCCCAGCGTCGACGGATAGGCCCCGTGGTCACACAGGTACTCGTGGACGACCCGGTCGATCTCGTCCGTGGTCACGCCCGGCGCGACGGCCTCGCCGGCGGCGACGAGCGCGTCCGCCGCGATCCTGCTGGCCACGCGCATCGCGTCGATCACCTCGGGCGGCTGCACCCACGCCTCGCCGTTGGCCTCGTCGACGCGGTCGCGCCACACGTACTCCGGACGCGGGATCGAGTCGGGCACCGTCCGTATCGGGGTGGGATCACCGGGGACGAGGGGATGGCGGGTGGAGGTGGTCATACCACCAGGATAGGCCGCGTCGAGCCGACCGGCCCCGCCGGTGCTCACGGGCGGGGGCGGCGGGTCACCAGATGACGAAACAGATCGAGGCGATGATCACCATGGCCCCGAAGAGGCACATGGTGAGCACGTCGCCGCCCGGGGACCGGCCGGTCTCGTCGGGCTCCACCCGGTCGTCCTGCTCGGCCCCGGTGTCGGGGTTCTGTCGCGGATCCATCACATCACCCCCAACCGGCTCAACTCGGAGACCATGGCCACGCCGAGGATGACGAACACGACGCCCATGAAGGCGGTGTAGGTCCAGCGCCGGGCGTGGTCGGACGCCCAGAAACGCCGCACGCTCACCACTCCGTTGACCACGGCGATGACGCACAGCGCGATGCCGACCGGGGCCGCCACCCACCCGGACAAGCTGAGCAGCGGCACGAGGATCGGGATCGCGAGGTACGTGATGAGGCAGCGCACGGCGGACACGAGAACGGAGATCCGGAACGCCCGGTGCGCGCCCGAGCCGGCCTTCCTGTCGATCTCGTGGATACCGAGGAGGCGTCGCATGACCCGGTCGGCTCCACGCTGCGACCGGAAACCCGGATCGGTCACGGCACCGCCGACCGGCGCCCCGGTGACGGGCGCAGTCGTGACGGGCGCAGTGGTGGCGGGCGCAGTGGTGACGGGCCCAGTGGCTGGGGCGGGAACGCTCACGCGGCCCTCCCCCGCGAGGCGCCGTGTCCGGTGATCACCGTCGCTGTCCTGTCCATCGCCGTCCTACCCTCCGTGCGATTCGAGAAATCCGAGCTCACGATCCGACTTCCGGTCCACTGTCCCACAGCGCCCGACCCGGGCCGAAGCCGCGGTGGCCGCGGTACCCCGCTCGGGGTCGGGCCCGCGCGGCGGCGGCCGTGCCGATCACAGCAGGACCGTCGCGTAGTCGACGGCGTCGGTCATGCCGACGCGGCGGTAGGCGGCGCGGGCGGCGACATTGGACCCGTTCACCACGAGCGACGGCGTGAGCCCGTGGGACCGGAGCGCCGCGCACACCGCGGCCGTCCCCCCCGATCCGAGACCGGCGCCCCGCTTGTCCCGGTGGACCCATATGCCCTGGATCTGCGCGACCCGCGGGGCGAGAGCGGCGATGTCGGCCTTGAAGACCACCTCGCCCCGGTCGAGCCCGATCCAGGTCCGTCCCCGCGCCAACGAGCGGGCGACGCGACGACGGAAGGGGATCCCCGCTCCCACGGCGAACGGGTCGGCGCGCAGCTCCTCGCGATACATGGCCGCGGCGGCCGCCAGAACCGGCTCGAACTCCTCCAGGGTGGCCGGACGGATCCCGTCGGGAATCATGGCGGGATCCACCGGGCGCTCCAGCGTCATGAGGTACTGCTGGTCCCGGTACTCCCTGGCCTCCCCCCAGGCGTCACGGAGGGCCGGCCACAGGGAGGCCACCTGCTCCCGCCGACCGTGGACGGACATGGGACCGAGCCCGAGGCCGGCGACCGCGCGGCCGAGCGCGCGGTGATCGGCGTCGTCACCGCGCAGCGGCAGCACGGAGCTGCCGACGAAGACCAGCGACCGCGCGGGACCGCCGAGGGTGAGGAACCGCCCGTCCGCACCGGCCACCACGCCCGACGTCGCGAACTTCTCCGCGGCGGGCGCCGCGACCAGCGGATCGGACGCCAGCACATCGGACACGGCCCGGGACTCGCCCGGGCCGACCTCCCGGCACCCACCGATCCCGGTGTCCGGCGCAGCCGTGTCGGTCACGGCCTATCGCGTGACCTTGACCTGGGGGCCCTGGCCCTCGGCGGCCTCCCCCACCGTCTCGCCCATCTCGTCGGCGATCCGCATGGCCTCCTCGATGAGGGTCTCCACGATCGCCGCCTCCGGCACCGTCTTGATGACCTCGCCCCTGACGAAGATCTGCCCCTTGCCGTTACCCGAGGCGACACCCAGATCGGCGTCACGCGCCTCGCCCGGTCCGTTGACCACGCAACCCATCACGGCCACGCGCAGCGGAACGCTCATCCCCTCGAGGCCGGCGGTGACCTCCTCGGCGAGCTTGTACACGTCGACCTGCGCGCGACCGCAGGACGGGCACGAGACGATCTCCAGCTTCCGCGGTCGCAGGTTGAGCGACTGCAGGATCTGCGCGCCGACCTTGATCTCCTCGGCCGGCGGGGCCGAGAGGGAGACACGGATCGTGTCGCCGATGCCCTCGGCCAACAGCGCGCCGAACGCGACGGCGGACTTGATGGTGCCCTGGAACGCAGGGCCCGCCTCCGTCACGCCGAGGTGCAGCGGGTAGTCGGTCTGGGCGGCGAGCTGTCGGTACGCCTCGACCATGATCACCGGGTCGTTGTGCTTGACCGAGATCTTGATGTCACCGAACCCGTGCTCCTCGAACAGGGACGCCTCCCATACGGCGGACTCCACGAGCGCCTCGGGCGTGGCCTTGCCGTACTTGGCCAGCAGCCGCGGGTCCAGCGAGCCCGCGTTGACGCCGATACGGATCGGGATGCCCGCGTCACCGGCCGCCTTGGCGACCTCCTTGACGCGCCCGTCGAACTCCTTGATGTTGCCCGGGTTGACGCGCACCGCCGCACACCCGGCGTCGATCGCCGCGAAGATGTACTTGGGCTGGAAGTGGATGTCGGCGATCACCG
Source organism: Dietzia papillomatosis NBRC 105045 (assembly GCF_001570845.1). NCBI lineage: Bacteria > Bacillati > Actinomycetota > Actinomycetes > Mycobacteriales > Dietziaceae > Dietzia > Dietzia papillomatosis. The sequence continues at coordinate 5,107 of NZ_BCSL01000010.1, forward strand.
GGATCGGCGACTTGCGGGCGATCGTCGACAGCGCGTCGGCGTCCTCCTGTCGCGGGCAGGCCACGCGCACGATGTCGCAGCCGGACGCCGTGAGCTCGGCGATCTGCTGCAGCGTCGAGTTGATGTCGTGCGTCTTGGTGTTGGTCATGGACTGGACCGAAACCGGGTGATCACTGCCCACGCCGACCGGGCCGACGTACAGCTGCCGGGTTCTGCGCCGCGGCGCCAGCACCGGCGGCGGTGCGTCGGGCATACCCAGTCCGACCGGGATCGAGGATGAGTCGTTCACAACAGGCCTTCCGTAGGGGCTGCGGGCCGGGTGCCCACGAGTCCCGACCGCCATTATCCGGGTAACCGGCGACGGGGGCGAGGTGGGTGTGGGTCGGCTCAGCCCGGCAGCAGGATCGGGTTGACGAAGTCGGCGGTGATGACGATCGCGGACACGCCGATCAGCAGGACGAACACCGCCATCGTCAGCGGCGCCAGCTTCTCGTAGTCGGCCGGGCCGCCGGGGGCCAGACCGCGCAGCCTCCGCACCGCGTCGCGGATCTTCTCGTAGAACACCACCGCGATGTGGCCGCCGTCGAACGGCGTCAACGGCACGAGATTGAACGCGCCGAGGAAGAGATTGAGCCCGGCCAGGAAGAGCAGGAACAGACTCCACAGCCCCTGCTCGACCGCCTGTCCGCCGATGTAGCTGGCTCCGACCACTGACACCGGCGAGTCCTCGGCCCGCTCCGCACCGAAGATCGACGCCGCGACGGCCGGGATCTTCGCCGGGAACGAGATCAGCCCCTCGACGGTCGCCTCCACCATCTCGCCGGTGAAGACGAAGGTCGCGGGCACCGCGGAGAGCGCGTCATAGGTGTTGACGGTCTGATACGCGGGGTCATCGAGGATCTCCTGCGGGATCCCGTCCTCCGAAAGCCGGACACCGAGCGCTCCCCGCTCCTGACCGTCGACGGTCGACGAGGTCAACCTCGTCGTCGTCGTCACCTCCTCCCCGTCCCGCTCCAACGCCACCGGCACGGTCTCGCCGGGGCGCGCCGACACCACCTCCGACAGGTCGGCCCAGCTCACCACGGGGACCCCGTCGACGGCGGTGATCCGGTCGCCCGGGAGGATCCCCGCCTCACCGGCGGGGCCCACGCCGATGCCACAGTCGTCCGCACCCGCGCACGTGTCACCGACCACCGCGGCGACCCGGTCGGTCGGGATCGGTTGGACGTCCCGGTTGGCCAGCCCCCACCCCAGGGCGACCGTGTAGAAGAGGGCGATCGCCAGCACGATGTTCATGAACGGCCCCGCCAGCAGCACCGCGACGCGCTTCCACCACGCCTGACGCCACATGGCCTTCGGCTCGTCCTCCGGCGGCAACCGGTCGTACGCGGTCATCCCCGCGATGTCGCAGAAGCCCCCCAGCGGGATCGCCTTGAGCCCGTACTCGATCCCGCCCCGCCGCACCGACCACAGGGTCGGGCCGAAGCCCACGAAGAACCGGCGCACCTTCATCCCCGACCACAGGGCCACCCTCATGTGCCCGTATTCGTGGAGCACGATCGACACCATGATCCCCAGCGCGAACAGGACGATCCCGACGATCAGCACGACTCAGCCCTCCAGGCCCGTGACGATGGCCGCGGCGTGCCGCCGCGCCCAGGACTCCGCCGCCGCGACGTCGTCGGGATCCCGCGGATCAGACGACCACTCGTCCGCGGCGCCGACGGTCTCCGCCACCACGTCCACGATGTCCGTGAACCGGATCCGACCGTCGAGGAACGCCGGCGCGGCCTCCTCGTTGGCCGCGTTGAACACCGCCGTGCGCAGGCCACCCGACTCGCCGGCCGCGCGGGCCACCTCGATAGCGGGGAAGGTCCCGGTGTCGACCGGCTCGAACGTCCACGTGTGCGCGCGGGTGAAATCCAGCGGCGTCGACGCACCCGGGACGCGGTCGGGCCAGCCCAGGGCCAGCGCGATCGGGAGCTTCATCGACGGCGGCGACGCCTTGGCCACCGTCGCGCCGTCGACGAAGGTCACGGCCGAGTGCACCACCGACTGCGGGTGGACCGTGACGTCGATCCGGTCGTAGGGCACCCCGAACAGCAGGTGCGCCTCGATGAGCTCGAGAGACTTGTTGACCAGCGTCGCCGAGTTGAGCGTGATCATCCGGCCCATCGCCCACGTGGGGTGGCGCAGGGCCTCCTCGGCCGTGACGTCGGCCAGCTCCGCGCGCGTCCGACCGCGGAACGGGCCACCGGACGCGGTGAGGACCAGCGAGGCCACCTCGTCGCTCGCGCCCGCACGCAGGCACTGCGCCATCGCGGAATGCTCCGAGTCCACCGGGATCAACTGCCCCGGCGCGGCCGCCCCCGTGACGAGCGCGCCCCCGGCGACGAGCGACTCCTTGTTGGCCAGAGCGAGCCGGGCGCCCGAGCGCAGGGCGGCGAGGGTCGGCCCCAGTCCCCTCGACCCGTCGATGCCGTTGAGCACCACGTCCGACTCGACCGCGTCCACCAGTCGCGTCGCCGCGGACGGGCCGGACAGGACCGTCACGTCCGGGAACGCCGAGCCGATTCGCCCTGCCGCGGTCGGGTCCGACACCGCGACGAAGCGCGCACCGGTCGTGCGGATCTGCTCCGCGAGGAGATCGACGCGGCCACCACCGGCGGCCAGACCGACCACCTCGAAGCGGTCGGCGCCGGCCTGCGAGGTCACCTCGAGTGCCTGGGTCCCGATCGAGCCGGTACTGCCGAGGACGAGAACGCGCGTGGTCACCCCGCCATTGTCCACGCCGACGGCCGTGTGTGCCGCATCGGACGACCCCCTCGGGGCCTCCCGCGGCGGGTTAGGCGTCGACCTGAGAACGCGGTGTGACAAACTGGGCACGATGTCGGCGGCCCGCAGGGCTGCCAGCGAGCCGTGAGGAGAACCGGGGAGCATGAGCGCTGACGGACACCACACCAGCAGGGAGATCGTCGTCAACGGGATCAGTTCCGTGGACGAGCCCTCGGTCGCCTGGGGCTGGCACAAGCACAGCAGGATGGTCGGCGTCGCCGTGGGCGGGTTCTTCGTCCTGTTCCTCCTGGCGATGCTCTTCGGGAACCACATCGGCCGGGTCGAGAACATCTGGCTGGTGAGCATCGCCGCGTTCCTGGCCATCTGGATGGTCATCTCGCTGCGTCCCAAGAAGGACGACACCCTCAAGAAGAGCCGGATCCACGAGGTCTCCGCTCACCACTACGCCGCGGCCAGCGCTGTCGCGACCGGCGAGGCAGCCCGGAACCCTGAGGGCGTCGCTCCCGCCAAGCACTGACGACGGGCGGACCATGACGAAGGGCCGCCATCGCTCCCCGGAGCGGTGGCGGCCCTTCTCGTCGGTGAGGCGATCAGCCCTCGGCCGCCAGCTGGCCGCACGCGGCGTCGATGTCCGACCCGCGGGTGTCGCGGACGGTGCAGGAGACGCCGGCAGCGCGCACGGCCGCGACGAAGGCGTCCTGCTGGTGGCGGGGGCTGGCGTCCCATTCGCTCCCCGGGGTCGGGTTGAGCGGGATGAGATTGACGTGCGCCATGGGTCCGAGCCGCTGCGCGAGCAGCCGACCGAGCATCTCCCCACGCCAGACCTGGTCGTTCACATCGCGGATCAGCGCGTACTCGATGGACACACGTCGACCCGTGGCGTCGGCGTAGTGGCGGGCCGCGTCCATCACCTCGGTTACCGGCCAGCGGTTGTTCACCGGCACCAGGGTGTCCCGGAGCTCGTCGTCGGGAGTGTGCAGCGACACCGCGAGGGTGACCTGGAGCCCCTCCTCGGCGAGCCGGTGGATCGCGGGGACGACCCCGACAGTCGACACGGTCACCGAGCGCTGCGAGAGCCCGAAACCGGACGGCGGGGGCGAGATGATCCCACGGACCGCGGCGAGGACGCGCTTGTAATTGGCCAGCGGCTCCCCCATCCCCATGAACACCACGTTCGACAGGCGCCCGGGTCCCCCCGGGATGTCGCCGTCCCGCAGCGCTCGTGCCGCCACGCGGACCTGCTCGAGGATCTCCGCCGTCGACAGGTTCCGCTGGAGACCACCCTGACCGGTCGCACAGAACGGGCACGCCATGCCACAGCCGGCCTGACTCGAGATACAGACCGTCGCCCGGTCCGGGTAGCGCATGAGCACGCTCTCCACCAGCGAGCCGTCGTGCAGCTTCCACAGCGTCTTGCGCGTGGTGCCCTCGTCCGCGGACACGTGACGCAGCGACGTGGTGAGCGGCGGGAAGAGTGCCTGCCCCACCCGGTCGCGTAGATCAGCCGGGAGGTCGGTCATCTCGCGCGGGTCCGCCTCGAGCCGCGCGAAGTACTGGTTCGCCAGCTGCTTCCCCCGGAACGAGGGGACCCCGAGGTCACCCATCGCCTCCGCGCGGCCGTCGGAGTCGAGGTCGGCGAAGTGCCGCGGGGGCAGCCCACGGCGGGGGGCGTCGAATACGAGGGGAAGAGGTTCAGCCATGATTCGATCATTCTGTCAGAAACGAACGCGCACGACACACCGCCAACGGTGCCGTCCGCTGGGATGAGCACATACAGTTCTGCCATGGCCACACGTTCACACGATCCCGTAGACCCTGCTCATCCGGGCGCAGGCGACGCGTCGGGCGCGATACCCGCCGGGCGATCCGATGCCGGCGACTCGGCGCCGGCCCCCCTGGACGGGGCGACCGACAGTCCACCACCGGGCCGGGGGAACGGGGACGACCCCTATCCCGACACCGCCGGCGGGCTTCTCGGATCGGCGTGGGTAGGCCTCGTCCTGGGCGCACTGGTGACGGTCCTGCTGCTGATCTTCATCGCGCAGAACACGACCTCGACCGACGTCCGCTACCTCGGCTGGGAATTCAGCCTGCCATTGGGGGTGCTGATCCTCATGGCGGCGATCGCCGGGGCACTGATCATGGCACTGTTCGCCGGGTTCCGGATCCTCCAGCTGCGGATGCGCGCACGCAAGGCCCGCAAGCTCGCGACCCGCGCGCACTGACCACGCGGGGGCGGCGGCTCCCCATGCCGTCGCCCCGGCCGGTCACGTCGGCACGACGTACGTGAAGATGACCCAGACGACGACGGCGCTGGGCAGCACGGAGTCGAGGCGGTCCATGAAACCGCCGTGGCCCGGCAGCATCGTCCCCATGTCCTTGATGCCCAGGTCCCGTTTGACCTGCGATTCGACGAGATCGCCCAGCGTCGCGGTGAACACGGTGAGGACGCCGAGAAGGATACCCTTCCAGACGCTGTCGTTGAACATCATCGCCACGACGGTCGCGCCGCCGACCGTGGCGAACAGCAACGAACCGGCGAAACCCTCCCAGGACTTCTTCGGACTGATCGCCGGGACCATCGGGTGCTTCCCGAACAGCACCCCCGCGACGTAACCGCCGACGTCCGAGCACACGACCAGCAGGATGAGCGCCACGACCCGCTGCGCCCCGAACTCGCCGTCGGACAGCATGGCGCCCAGCGAACCCGGGACGGCGATCCACGCCAGGACGAACACCGCCACCGCGGCATCCCGCAGGTAGTTCTTCGGCGCGGTGGTCAGCCCGCCCATGAGCAGTCGCCACACGAGCACCACCACAGTGGTGACGGCGAATGCGGCGAAGGCGCCCTCCGCCCCGCTGAGGAAACCCGCCCACACCGTCGCCTGCCCGCCCAGCAGGAGCGGGATCAACGGGAGCCGGAACCGTGCCTGGCGCAGCCGCTTGAACACCTCCCAGGTGCCGATCGCGACGGCTCCCGCGGCGACGATGTACCAGGCGCGCGGGGTGAAGGCGATGCTCGCGATCACCAGCGCGCCGAGGCCGACCCCGACCGGGATGGCCCGGGTCAGGTCCCGGCCGGCGCGCGACGGAGGTGCGGCGGCCGCGGCGGTGGGCCCGGGCGGTCCGGGGGGAGCGGTGTCCACGGCGTACTCCTCGACTGTGAAGGGCGGATCGGGGCCGGGAGGTCACACCTCCATCAGCTCGCCTTCCTTGACCTTGACCAGGTCGTCGACATCGGCGACGTAGCGCTGGGTGAGCTTGTCGAGTTCCTTCTCGGCGGCGGCGACCTCGTCCTCGCCGGCTTCGCCGTCCTTCTGGATGCGCTTGAGCTCGTCCATCGCCTTGCGTCGGACGCCGCGGATCGCGATCCGGCCGTCCTCGGCCTTGGCCTTGGCCTGCTTGACCAGGTCGCGACGCCGCTCCTCGGTGAGCTGCGGCACCGTCACGCGGAGGACCTGCCCGTCGTTGGTCGGGTTGACGCCGAGGTCCGAGTTGCGGATCGCGTTCTCGATCGGGCCGATCTGCGACATCTCGTACGGCTTGATGATCAGCATCCGCGGTTCGGGGACGGTGATGCTGGACATCTGGGTGATCGGGGTGAGGGTCCCGTAGTACTCGCAGAGCACGCGGTTGAACATGCCCGGGTTGGCGCGGCCGGTGCGGATGGAGGCGAGCTCATCACGGACGTGCTCGAGCGCCTTTTCCATCTTCTCCTCGGCCTCGAGCAGAGTGTCGTCGATCATGTGCGTCTCTTTTCGTTCTCGTCGGTGGCTGTGGTTCGGTCGCGGGCGGGTCGGTCGGCCGCGTCAGTCAGAGCTGCTGACCAGGGTCCCGATCTGCTCACCGGCCACTGCACGAGCGATGTTGCCCTCGGTGAGGAGGTTGAAGACCAGGATGGGCATGTTGTTGTCCATACAGAGGCTGAACGCTGTGGCGTCGGCCACCTTCAATCCGCGTTCGAGGCACTCGCGGTGCTCGATGCGGGTGAAAAGCTCGGCGCGGGGGTTCGTGCGCGGGTCGTCCGAGTACACCCCGTCGACGGCCTTGGCCATGAGCAGCACGTCGGCCTTGATCTCCAACGCGCGTTGCGCCGCGGTGGTGTCGGTCGAGAAGTAGGGCATGCCCATGCCGGCGCCGAAGATCACGACACGCCCCTTCTCCAGGTGCCGCTCGGCGCGCAGCGGGATGTACGGCTCCGCGACCTGCCCCATGTGGATGGCGGTCTGGACGCGCGTGGAGACGCCCTCCTGCTCGAGGAAGTCCTGAAGGGCGAGGCAGTTCATCACGGTGCCCAGCATCCCCATATAGTCGCTGCGGGCGCGGTCCAGGCCGCGTTGCTGCAGCTGGGCGCCGCGGAAGAAGTTGCCTCCCCCGATCACGATTGCGATCTGCGCCCCCGTGCGGGACACCTCGGCGATCTGACGGGCGACCGACTGGACCACATCCGGGTCGATACCCACGCCGCCGCCGCCGAACATCTCGCCGCCCAGCTTGAGCATCACTCGCCTGTAGCCGTCCCGCGGGTCGGTCATCGTTCTCCTCGTCCCGGGCGGATCGAGCCCGTATCGCGCGTCAACGCCCCCGACGGGGTCTCGTCGGGGTGGCGTGCGGCCCATGGTGGGACCGCGTTCATTCTGCCCTATCGCCCCTGCCTCCACACCGCAGCCCGCCGGGCGTGGGGACACCCGGGCCGACAGACGCCGACGGCGGCACCCGGGGATTCCGGGTGCCGCCGTCGCGTGGGACCCGTCGTGACGGGTCAGGGCCGCATCAGGCCTGGCCGACCTCGAAGCGCAGGAAGGCCGAGACCGTCGCGCCGGCCTCGTCGAGCAGGGCGCCGACAGTCTTCTTGCTGTCGGTGACCGACGGCTGGTCGAGGAGGCAGACGTCCTTGAAGAAGCCGTTGAGGCGTCCCTCGACGATCTTCGGGAGGGCCTGCTCCGGCTTGCCCTCCTCGCGGGCGGTGGCCTCGGCGATCTCGCGCTCCTTGGCGACGATGTCGGCGGGGACCTCGTCGCGGGAGACGTACTGGGCCTTGAGCGCGGCGATCTGCATCGCGGCGGCGCGCGCGGCGGACTCCGCGGCCTCGCCCTCACCCGAGTAGGCGACCATGACGCCGACGGCGGGCGGCAGGTCGGAGGAGCGCTTGTGCAGGTAGACGGCGACCGGGCCGTCGAGCTTGCCCACGCGGCGCAGGACCAGCTTCTCGCCGGACTTGGCGGAGAACGACACGACGGCGTCGGCGACGGTGGCACCGTCGAGCTCGGCGGCGTTGAGGGCGTCGAGGTCCGAGATGCCCTGCGAGGCGGCCACGTCGACGATCTTGTCGGCGAGCGCGATGAACTCGGCGCTCTTGGCGACGAAGTCGGTCTCGGAGTTGAGCTCGATCATGACGCCGTCCTTGATGGCGACCAGGCCCTCGGCCGTGGTGCGCTCGGCGCGCTTGCCCACGTCCTTCGCGCCCTTGATGCGCAGGACCTCGACGGCCTTGTCGAAGTCGCCGTCGGTCTCCTCCAGGGCCTTCTTGCAGTCCATCATCCCGGAGCCGGTGAGCTCACGCAGACGCTTGACGTCGGCAGCGGTGTAGTTCGCCATTGTGGGGCGACCCTCCTTAAAGGGGTTCGTGATCTGTCGGGAAAGGTGTTGAAGAGTCGGTCGGCGGGCGAGATCGTCTCCACCCTAGACGTCGGGGCGTCCGGGGACGGCTGCCCACCGCTTCCGACACCTCGGGCCCGGCCCCCGGAAGATCCCCTGGGGGATCGTGGGCGGCCGGGCCCGATGGCGCTCGAGCTGGTGGTACTGATCAGGCCTCGGTGGCCGGGGCCTCGGTGGGGACCTCGGCCGCGGGGGCCTCGGCGGCCGGCGAGTCGGTGCCCGTGACGTCCGCGGCGGGCGCCTCGGCGCCCTCGCTGGTGGCGCCACCGGTGACCTGGTCGAGCTGCTCGGTCTCCCACTCGGCGAGCGGCTCGGCCTCCTCGCCGGTGGCCTTACCGGCCTGCGAGCGGGCCTTGAGGCCCTCGGCGACGGCGGAGGCGATGACGCGGGTCAGCACGGTGACCGAGCGGATGGCGTCGTCGTTCGCCGGGATCGGATAGTCGACGACATCCGGGTCGCAGTTGGTGTCGAGCAGCGCGACGACCGGGATGCCCAGCTTGCGGGCCTCGCCGACGGCGATGTGCTCCTTGTTGGTGTCGACGACCCACACCACGGAGGGGACCTTGCTCATGTCACGCATACCGCCGAGCGTGCGCTCCAGCTTGTTCTTCTCGCGCGTGAGCATGAGGATCTCCTTCTTGGTGCGACCCTCGAATCCGCCCGTCTGCTCCATCGACTCGAGCTCCTTGAGCCGCAGGAGCCGCTGGTGCACGGTCTGGAAGTTGGTGAGCATGCCACCCAGCCAACGCTGGTTGACGTACGGCATCCCGACCTTGGCGGCTTCCTCGGCGATGGCCTCCTGGGCCTGCTTCTTGGTCCCGACGAACAGGACGGTGCCGCCGTGGGCGACGGTCTCCTTGACGAACTCGTACGCCTGGTCGATGTAGGTCAGGGTCTGCTGCAGGTCGATGATGTAGATGCCGTTGCGGTCGGTGAAGATGAACCGACGCATCTTCGGGTTCCAGCGGCGGGTCTGGTGGCCGAAATGGGCGCCTGCGTCGAGCAGCTGCTTCATGGAGATGACTGCCATGATGGGTTGAGGGCTCGTCCGGCTTGGAAGCAGCCGGACCGCGAGGCCCTCGTCCTCGCTTTCTGGTACGTATCGGGTTATGCCCACTCGCCGGGCGGCGGCGGGCCCTGGTGTCCGCGTCGGGCCGGACCCCCGGCGTGCTGGGGCACCTGCTGGTCCGACGTCCGGGAAGGCCGGGCTGCACAGCCCCGGGGCCCGGATGCGGCGCCGTTGACCGGGTCGCCGCAGGACACGCGAAGTCGATCGACGAGAGTCGACCGCACGGGAGAGCATATCCCCTCGACCCCGCACAGCCAAGGCGGGCCTCTCGCCACCGGTCGCCTGACCCTGGGGATGGTCGTCCACCCTGTCCACAACCGGCGCGCCGCCCCTGGCGGTGGGCGGGCCGGTGCGGTGCACTCGTGGCGTGGCGATGATCAGGTCCCGCGGACGGGGTGGACGCGACGGGGCGCCCGCCGGCGTCGTGACCGCGGCGCTCGTCGTCGTCCTCGTCGTCGTGCCCCTCGCCTCCGCCGCTCCGCCCGCCTCCGTGCCGCCCGCCTCGGGGCCTTCCGCCTCGGTGCCCTCCGCCTCGGTGACGTCCGCGGGCGCCGTGTCGGTCGGTCCACGTCCGGCGATGGTCGGCCCCGTGCCGGGCCCGCTGTCGGTGGTCACCCCGTTCGACCCTCCGGCGCGGCGGTGGTTACCCGGCCACCGCGGGGTCGACCTGGCCGCGGAGCCGTACTCACCCGTCCTCTCCCCCGCCGACGGGACGGTGTCCTTCGCAGGCGCCGTGGCCGGGCGGCCGGTGGTGTCGATCGACCACGGCGGCGGGCTGCGCACGACGTACGAACCGGTCGCCGCCGAGGTGAGCGCCGGGGACGTCGTCGCCGCGGGTGCGCGGATCGGCCGACTCCTCGCCGGCCACCCCGGGTGTCCGGTGGTGGCGTGTCTGCACTGGGGCGCGCGGGTGGCCTCGGGAGGCACGTCCGGTGACGACGACGACTACGTCGATCCGCTCGCGCTGTTGGCCGCCACCCACCGTCCGATACGTCTCAAGCCCACACTGCCCGGCGACGGCGTCGGCTGAGAAGCGGCGGCGGCGACCCGATCAGGCGCGGGGATGGGCTCCGCGGTAGGCGGCGCGGAGGCGCTCGGCCGAGACGTGCGTGTAGATCTGGGTGGTCGCCGGCGTGGAGTGCCCGAGCAGCTCCTGGACGTGTCGCAGGTCCGCGCCGCCCTCGAGCAGGTGCGTGGCCGAACTGTGGCGCAGCGCGTGGGGCGAGACGCGGGGCGCGCCCGGCGTGGCCTCGCTGACCTCGTTGACGATCCTGCGGGCCGCCCGAGGGTCCAGGCGTCCGCCGCGGGCACCCAGAAGGAGGGCCGGCCCCGAGCGGGCGTTCGTCAGGGCCGGTCGGCCGGTGTCGAGCCAGGCGCGCAGTGCCCGGTCGGCGGGCGCCCCGTACGGGACGGCACGCTCGCGGTCGCCCTTGCCGATCACGCGGAGGAGTCGCCGTTCCGCGTCGACGTCGTCGACGTCGAGGCCGCACAGTTCGGCCACCCGGATGCCGCACGAGTACAGCAGCTCCACCACGAGGCGGTCGCGGACGGCGAGGGGGTCGCCCTCGGCCGCGCCGAGTTCGCTCGTCCGGATGGTCTCGCCCGCCTGGGCGGCGTCGAGGACCTCGGGCAGGTGCCGTCGGGCGCGCGGAGCCTCCAGTCTGGCCGCGACGTCGGTCGGGAGCAGCCCGGTGCGCGCCGCCCACGTGCTGAACGAGCGCGCCGCCGCGACCCGGCGTGCGACGGTCGACCGCGCGGCTCCGGCGGCCACCTGGGCGGCGAGCCAGCCCCGCAGGGCGGGCAGGGTCAGCGCGGCTCCGAGCTCCGGGCCGGTGGTGGGCCCGCCGTCGCCCGCCGCGAGGTGGCCGAGCAGTCCGCGGACGTCCGATCGATAGGACCGGGCGGTCGCCTCGGAGCGAGACCTGCCGGTGAGGAGGTGCGCGACGTAGTCGTCGAGCACCTCCTCGAGGTGCACGGACAGCGATTCCCCATCGTCCTCACGAGTGCGCATCCGTCCCATGGACACCGATTGTCGCGCCCCTTCGACGGGCACGCAACCACCCGGCGCGGGGCCCGACTCAGGAGACCGGCAGGCTGAGCTGCATCCCGCCGTCGCCGGATCTGCGCCAGCCCTCCGGGCCGCGCACGGCCGCGCCCGTGGACATCAGCCGACCGAGTACGGCCCGCACCGTGGCCGCCGCGATCCCGGCCGACCTGGCGACCTCCGCGGGTGCGGCCCCTCCGGAGGTCGGGAGCGCCTCGAGGATGCGCCGCGTCACGTCGTCCAGCCCGTCCCACGACGTGGCCTCCCGGGCCGGCGGCGGCGCCGTCTCCCCCATCGCTCCGGCCAGCTCGACCACGTCCGCCGTGCGTCCGATCAGCACCGCCCCGCGGTCCCGGAGGAGGAGATGGCACCCGACCGACGCGACCGAGGTGACCGGACCCGGTACGGCCCCGACCGGCCGGTCGAGGGCCGCCGCCCACGCCGCCGTGCTCAGCGCACCGCTGCGGGCCGCCGCCTCGACCACCACCGTCGCGCCCGTCAACGCCGCGATGATGCGGTTGCGGTCGAGGAACCGGTACCGCGTCACCCCGGTTCCCGGCGGCTGCGCCGAGATGACCGCGCCTGTCTCCGCGACCTCACGGAGCAGGCCGTCGTTGCCACGGGGGTACAGGCGGTCGACGCCCCCGGCCAGGACCGCGATCGTCGTGCCGCGCACCCCGAGCACAGCGCGGTGCGCGGCCGCGTCGATGCCGAACGCGCCGCCCGAAACCACCGTGAACCCCTCCGCCGCGGCCCCGGCGCTCAGATCCGCGGCCACCGTCCGGCCGTACGGCGTGGGCGCCCGGGTGCCCACCACCGCCACAGACCTCCCCAGTGCCGTCGCCGGGTCGGCAGGCCCCCGCCACCACAACCCGAGCGGGCGCAACGCGGTGGGCACCCCGCCCGTGCCGTCCCGGCGACGCCCGCGTGGCCGGTCGAGTGGCGCGAGCGCGTATCCCGGCCAGCCCGGGTCGCCCGGCACCACCAGGCGGGCACCCACGGTCGCGGCCGAGTCGAGCAGGGCCGCCCCGTCCACGTGCTCGCGACGGGACTCGGCCTGGGCGTTCAGCGTCTCGCCCGCCCGCCCGGCCCGGATGAGGTCCCGCGCGGCGACCGGACCGACCGAGTCGACCAGGTCCCACACCTGCGCGGTCGGTCTTTCGGTGACCGCTCCCAGATACGCGTACGCCTCGCGGACGTCCCACGGCACCGCCACGGCCTCTTGTTCGCCCACCGACATCAGTCCTCTCCTCGCAGCATCAACGCCTCGGCCACATGGGGCTCACGCGGCACGGTCGCCCCGTCCAGGTCGGCGACCGTCCACGCCAGGCGCAGGCATCGATCGACGCCCCGCGCGGACAGCACCCCGTGGGCGAGCGCGCGGTCGAGCGGCTGCACCGCGCTCCGATCGAGCCCCCACACCGAGCGCAACACGCGCCCGGGTACCTCGGCATTGGACCGGGCGCCCGCCGCGTCCGGGCACCCCGCCCACCTCTCGGCGGCTGCCGCGCGCGCCGCGGCCACCCTGGCGCGTACCGCGGCCGTGTCCTCCACCTCCCCGACCGCGAACAGACCCGATCCGATCGGCAGGGTGCGGGCCGCGATATCGATGCGGTCCCGCAATGGGCCCGTCAGCGAGCGGCCGTACCTCCGCCGCGCGTCCGGCGTGCAGGTGCACGCGTCCGGTCGCGCGCTGCCACACGGGCAGTCGTTGGCGGCCATCACCAACTGGAATCGCGCGGGATAGACCGAGATACCGTCCCGGCGGGCGATCCTCACCTCCCCGTCCTCCAGCGGGGTGCGCAGGCTGTCGAGCACACGGGCGGGGAACTCGGCGCACTCGTCGAGGAACAACACCCCACGGTGCGCGAGCGTCACCGCCCCCGGACGCGCGACGTTGTTCCCGCCCCCCACCAACGAGGCCACCGAGGCCGAGTGGTGCGGGGCGACGAACGGCGGCCGACGCAGCAGCGGATCCCTCGGGGCGAGCTTGCCCATCACCGAGTGGACGGCCGTGGCCTCGAGCGCCTCGCACTCCCCCAGATCCGGCAGGAGGCCGGGCAGTCGACGCGCCAGCATCGTCTTGCCTGTCCCCGGCGCCCCGCGGAGGAGAAGGGCGTGCCCGCCGGCGGCCGCGATCTCCACCGCCCGACGGCAGTCGTCCTGGCCGTGCACCTCGGCGAGGTCCTCGCGGGGCCGCCCGCCCACGGCACGCGCGGCCGGCGCGTCCGACACCAGCGCCCCGCCACCACGGCTCCACACCCCGAGCATCGCCAGCGAGTCCACGCCCGCGGAGTCGATTCCCCGCACCAGCCGGGCCTCCGCGAGGTTGGCGCTCGGAACGATCGCGCGGGGCAGCCCGGCGTCCCGGGCGGCGAGCACCGCGGGAAGGACCCCACGGACCGCACGGACCCGCCCGTCCAGGGCGAGCTCACCCACCAGCAGCGTGCCGTCGAAGCAGGACGCGGGCAGCTCCCCGGACGCGGTGAGGGTCCCCACCGCGAGCGCCAGGTCGAAACCGGAGCCCCGCTTGGGCAGACCCGCCGGCGACAGGGACAAGACGACCTTGCCCACTGGCCACGACAGTCCGCTGTTGATCACCGCCGCCCGAATCCGCTCCCGGGCCTGCAGCACCGCCGAATCCGGCAGCCCCACGATGCTCACCCCCGGCAGCCCGCGTCCCACGTCCGCCTCGACTTCGACCATCTGACCGCCCACCCCGTGCAGGGTCACCGCCCACGTCCGCCCGAGCGCCACGGCTACATCACGTCCTCGAACAACTCGAGCCGGGGCCGCGACGGATCGGCCAGATCCACCCCGACCACGTCGAAGCAGACCTGACGCCAGCGACCCGGGTGCTCCGCCAGCCAGTGGGCGGCCAGCAGGCGCAGGCGTCGGCGCTTCTTCCCCGTGACGGACTCGGCGGGGCTGCCGAAACCCGTACCGGTGCGGGTCCTGACCTCGACGAAGCGCAGTCTGCCCGCGGAGTCCAGGACCACCAGGTCGAGTTCCCCGACCGGGCACCGCCAGTTCCGGCTGATCACCACCGCACCGCGGGCCTCCAGCATGCCCGCCGCGTGTTGCTCCCCGATCCGCCCCGTCTGCAGCCGCCGATCCGCGCCGCCCCTGGCGGGTCCCGCCCAGTCCCCTGTCATCGCCGTCCTCCCGGCGGCCCGGCCCGTCCGGGTCCGCCGGGGCACACCCTGCCCGACGACGACGGCCCGATCCGCTGGTCGCGGACCGGGCCGGGGGCCTCCTGTGGAGGCGGATCGGGCTGTGGAGAGCGGGGGCCTGCAGGCTACTCCGGCAGACGCAGTTCGGGTTTGTCGAGTTCCTCGATGTTGACGTCCTTGAACGTCAGGACGCGCACGTACTTGACGAAACGAGCAGGTCGGTACATGTCCCACACCCACGCGTCGGACATGCGTACATCGAAGTACACCTCCCCGTCGGCGGACCGCGGGATCAACTCGACGGCGTTGGCGAGGTAGAAGCGCCGCTCCGTCTCGACGACGTAGGTGAACTGACCGACGATGTCGCGGTACTCGCGATACAGCGAGAGCTCCATCTCGGTCTCGTAGTTCTCCAGATCCTCGGCGCTCATCTCGTGCTGCTCCTCGAATGCGCCTGCGCGGCGCGACGGACGTTGGCGTACGACATCCGATGGATGTCGCTGGGACCGAGCTGCTCGATCGCCCTGGCGTGACCCGTGGTGCTGTACCCCTTGTGGGCGGCGAAACCGTAGCCCGGGTACCGCGAGTCGAGGTCCACCATAATCCGATCGCGCGTGACCTTCGCGAGGACACTCGCGGCGGCGATGGATGCGACCACCGCGTCACCCCCGATCACCGCCGTGGACTGGCAACCGAGACCGTCGACCGCGAATCCGTCTGTCAGGACGAACCCGGCTCGCGGGTCCAGGGCGGCGACCGCCCGACGCATCCCCTCGATGTTGCATCGGTGGATCCCGCGCGCGTCGATCCGATCCGGTTCGATCACGACGACCGAGACCGCCCTCGCGCGCCGCAGGACCGCGTCGTGGAGCCGGTCGCGGGCCGCGACTGTGAGCTTCTTGGAGTCGTCCAGGTCCGCGAGTTCCGGGTGGAGCCGGTCACCGAGCACACACGCCGCCACGACGAGCGGTCCCGCACAGGAGCCGCGGCCGGCCTCGTCGACGCCCGCGACGGGACCCAGCCCCCGCCGGGCGAGCGCGGCCTCCAGCGCGAGCCGGCCGTCCCTGCGGGTCACCCGCGCCCGGGTGGGCAGCAGGCGGTGCCCTCGCGGGCGCTCGGGACGTGCCCGGGTCACCCCGCGCTGATGTCCGGCGAGGAGACCGTCCCGATCCTGTCGAACGGGAGGATGATCGCCTGTACCTTGCCGATGATGTTCTCCGCCGGCACCGTGCCCTGGTGTTCGTCTCCCATGTGGAAGCGGGAGTCCGCGGAGTTGCCGCGGTTGTCGCCCATCACCCAGTAGTTGCCCTCCGGGACCGTGACGGGACCGAACGCGCAGTTCAACGGGTTACGGGCCGGCGACGGGTCCTCGTTGAGGTAGGGCTCGTGCAGCGGTTGGCCGTCGACGAGGAGCGACCCGTCCGGCGCACATCCCCCCACGGTCTGCCCGCCCACCGCGATCACGCGCTTGACCATGTCGTTCTGGTCGGGCGGGACGATGCCGATCACGCCGCCGATGTTCTGGAGGGCGCGGATGACGGGGTTGTCCGACCGGATGGACTGGTACCCCTCGTTCCACGAATCGGGCCCCTCGAAGACGATCACGTCGCCGGGCCGGGGATCACCGAACCGGTAACTGATCTTGTCGACGAAGATCCGGTCGCCCGTGCAGCCCGCGCAGCCGTGCAGCGTGGGTTCCATGGACTCGGACGGGATCTGGTAGACGCGACCGACGAAGGTCTGGAAGACGAACACCAGGGCCAGGGCGATCACCACCAGCAGCGGGATCTCGATATACCAGGGCTGGCCCTTCTTCTCGACGCCGCGAGCCGGGGCCCCGTGATCACGGGGTCCCGGCTCGGCGGTCTCGTGTCCGGGCGTGTCGGTGCTGCTCACCCGGATGAGCGTAGTCGATCCCGCACCGCCGACGGCGGCCGAGTCCGACGCGCTCTACGCGCTCAGCGCTTCTCCTTGATCTTCGCGGCCTTGCCGCGGAGCTCACGCAAGTAGTAGAGCTTGGCGCGGCGGACGTCGCCACGCACGAGCACGTCGATGCGGTCGATGTTGGGCGAGTGCACGGGGAACGTGCGCTCGACGCCGACGCCGAACGAGACCTTGCGGACGGTGAAGGTCTCGCGGACGCCGCCGCCCTGGCGACGGATCACGACGCCCTTGAAGACCTGGATGCGCTCCTTGGAGCCCTCGATGACCTTGACGTGCACGTCGAGCGTGTCGCCGGCACGGAACTCCGGGATGTCGTCCCGGAGGGACTTGTTGTCGATGAAGTCGAGAGTGTTCATTGTGTTCCTTGCATGTCAGGAATGAGGACAGAGGACCCTGGCGCTCGCCGTCAGGCGGGTCGACCGGTTCGTGCCCCGGATCAGCGCGACCGTCCCCGGGCGCGCGTGCGCCCGAAAGGTCAACCTCGCTAGTGTGCCATCCCCGCCGGGGGTGGCCCAAATCAACCCTCTGGCGGTTCCCAGCCCAGCTCGGCCAGGGTCTGCAGGTCGGCGGCGCTGAGCGGGGCCCCGCCCAGGAGGTCCGGGCGCCTCTCCGCGGTCCGCCGCAGCGATTCGTCGCGGCGCCAGCGTGCGATCCTCGCGTGATCGCCGCTCTTGAGGACGTCGGGCACCGGGCGGTCGCGCCATATCTCGGGGCGGGTGTAGCTCGGTCCCTCGAGGAGACCGTCGGAGAAGGAATCCTCCTCGTGACTACGCCGGTTCCCCAGCACACCGGGCAGGAGGCGTACCACGGCCTCCGCGATGACGAGGACGGCTACCTCGCCCCCGATCAGGACGTAGTCCCCGATGCTGACCTCTTCGACGTCCATGCGCTCGGAGGCCTCGTCGACCACGCGCTGATCGATGCCCTCGTAGCGGCCGCACGCGAACACGATCCGACGGCGGCGGGCGTACCTGTGGGCGTCGGACTGGGAGAAGGGCCGCCCGGCGGGGGTCGGGACGATCAGCAGGGGCCGGGAGTCCGGATCCGAGGCGGCCGGCCCGGTCGTCAGCCCGGTGTCGGTCTGGGGAACGAGGTCGTCGAGCGCGTCGCCCCACACCGTTGGCCGCATCACCATCCCCGGCCCGCCGCCGAACGGGGTGTCGTCGACGGATTTGTGCACGTCGTGGGTCCAGGCGCGCAGATCGTGGACGCCGACCTCGATGATGCCCCGGTCGACGGCGCGACCGAGAAGGGCGAGCCGGAGCGGGGCGAGGTAGTCGGGGAAGACGGTGACGACGTCGAGACGCATGATCGGCCCGCGCCGCTCCTCGGCGGCGGGCCCGGTCACGACGTGCCCAGGTCGAGCAGCCCCTCCGGTGGGTCGATGACGCACGTCCCACCGGAAACGTCCACCTCGGGGACCATCTCGGTGACGAAGGGCACGAGCGCGTCGGCACCGTCGGTCAGTCGGATCCCGAGGAGCTCACCGGCGGGGGTGTGGACGATCTCGGTGACCTCGCCGAGCGGTGCGCCCGAGGTGTCGAGGACCCGGAGCCCGACGAGCTGGTGATCGTGGTACTCGTCCGGGTCCTCTGGATCGGGGAGCTCGGCGGAGTCGACCAGCAGGAGCATGCCGCGCAGCGCGTCGGCCGTGTCGCGGTCGGATACACCGGCCAGGCGCACGAGAAGCCGCCCGGAATGGTTCCGGGCGGCTTCCACTGTGACGTCACGGTCGGTGGCGCGGTCCCCCTTGCCGACGCGGCCGGTGAGCCGCGCGCCGGGGGCGAAGCGCTCCTCGGGCGAGTCGGTACGGACCTCCACCACGAGCTCGCCGCGGACGCCGTGCGATTTGACGACGCGGCCCACGACGAGCTCCATGGTGTGTCAGGTCCTCCGGTTGTCGGCGCGTACTGGGTGGGATCAGCGGTCGGTGTCGACCACGTCGACCCGGATGCCCTCTCCCCCGACGGCGGAGACGATCGTCCGGATGGCGGACGCGGTTCGACCGCCCCGCCCGATGACACGGCCGAGATCCTCGGGCGCGACCGCCACCCGGATCACGGTGCCGCGCCGACCACCACTCGACCGGACGGACACGGCGTCGGGATCCGACACGATGCCGCGGACGAGGTGGTCGACGGCGTCGACGACCATGTCGTTCATCTGTCTCAGGCCTCGGCGGTCTCGGCGTCAGCCGACGCGGCCTCACCCTCGGCGGAGTCGGTCGACGCGGCGGCCTCCTGCTCGGCCTTCTTGGCCTCTTCGGCCTTCTTCGCCTTGTCGGCCTTGCGCTTGGCGGTGATGGCCTCGGCGGACGGCTCGCCCTGGGCCTCCTCGAGCGCCTTGTTGAACAGGTCCAGCTTGGAGGGCTTGGCCTCCGGGGTGCGCAGGGTGCCCTCGGCGCCCTCGATGCCCTTGAACTTCTGCCAGTCGCCCGTGATCTTGAGCAGCTGCTCGACGGCCTCGGTCGGCTGGGCGCCCACGCCGAGCCAGTACTGGGCCCGGTCGGAGTCGATCTGGATGAAGCTCGGCTCCTCCTTCGGGCGGTAGAGGCCGATGGTCTCGATGGAGCGACCGTCGCGGCGGGTACGGGCGTCGGCGACGACGACCCGGTACTGCGGGTTGCGGATCTTGCCGAGTCGGGTGAGCTTGATCTTGACGGCCATGAGCGCGTCTCACTTCCTGTAGTGGGTCACATGGCGATTCAGCGACGCCCGCGCTGCTCGCGGGGTCCGGTTTCGCCTTCCGGGTGACCGCCGTTCGGCCCGGACCCCCGCGTGGGGACCCACCGGTGACGGCGTCCAGCGGTCCAGTCTAGACACGCCCGGCCCGCGCGCACCAATCGGTGCACACGGGCCGTCGGGTCACCTCTTGGGGAACTTGAGGTTGTCCAGATCGATGCCCTCGAGGCCGGGCGGGAGCTGGTCCAGGCCCGGCGGCATCTGGGACAGGTCCGGCATGCCCCCGGGCGGCATCCCCGGCATCCCACCGGGCGGCATCCCCGGCATCCCCGGCATACCGGGCATCACGCCGCGGTTCTTCGGCGGCGTGGGGCCGCGCCCCTTGCCCTTCCCCTTGCCCTTCTTGCCCTTGCGCTGGTTCTTGCGCCCGGCCCCGGGCATCCCCATCTGGCCGGCCATCCGGCTCATCATCTTGCGCGCCTCGAAGAACCGGTCGACGAGCTGGTTGACGTCGGTGACGGTAACGCCCGAGCCGTTGGCGATGCGTTGACGCCGGGATCCGTTGATGATCTTGGGATCGGCGCGTTCCTCGGGGGTCATGCCGCGGATGATCGCCTGGATGCGGTCGAGGTGCTTCTCGTCGATGTCGCCGACGGCGGCCTTCATGTCCTTGCCGCCGGGCAGCATGCCGAGCAGGTTCCCGATGGGACCCATCTTGCGGATCATCATCATCTGGTCGAGGAAGTCCTCGAGCGTGAGCTCGCCGGAGCCGATCTTGGCGGCGGTCTTCTCGGCCTCCTTGGCGTCGAAGACCGTCTCGGCCTGCTCGATGAGCGACAGGACGTCGCCCATGCCGAGGATCCTGCTCGACATGCGCTCCGGGTGGAAGACGTCGAAGTCCTCGAGCTTCTCGCCGTCCGAGGCGAACATGATCGGGGTGCCCGTGAGCTCGCGGACGCTCAGCGCGGCGCCGCCGCGCGCGTCGCCGTCGAGCTTGGTGAGCACGACGCCGGTGAAGCCCACGCCCTCGCGGAACGCCTCGGCGGTGACCACCGCGTCCTGACCGATCATGGCGTCCAGGACGAAGAAGGTCTCGTGCGGCTGGACGGCGTCGCGGATGCCGCGGGCCTGGGCCATCATCTCCTCGTCGATGCCGAGGCGGCCGGCGGTGTCGACGATCACGACGTCGTGCATCTTG
Source organism: Dietzia papillomatosis NBRC 105045 (assembly GCF_001570845.1). Lineage (NCBI taxonomy): Bacteria > Bacillati > Actinomycetota > Actinomycetes > Mycobacteriales > Dietziaceae > Dietzia > Dietzia papillomatosis. Next base: position 25,670 of record NZ_BCSL01000010.1, read on the forward strand.
GCGCGTGCGTGGGCCAGCCCGCGCTGCGCGACGGACACCGGCTCCTGGACGCCGATCTCCGCGCCGTCCCCGCCGACCGAGGTGCCGGGGTGTGGGGCGAAGGTCTGTACTCCGGCGCGCTCACCGACGATGCGTAGCTGGTCGACCGCGCCCGGGCGTTGGAGGTCGCACGCCACCAACAGCGGCGTGTGCCCCTGGCCCTTGAGCCAGTACGCGAGCTTTCCCGCCAGCGTGGTCTTACCCGCACCCTGGAGGCCGGCCAGCATGATCACCGTCGGTGGTTGCTTGGCGAACTCGATCCGGCGGGCCTCGCCACCGAGGATGGCGGTGAGCTCGGCGTCGACGATCTTGACGACCTGCTGGGCGGGGTTGAGCGCCTCGGAGACCTCGGCGCCCTTGGCCCGTTCCTTGACCCGGGAGATGAAGGCGCGCACCACCGGCAGTGCGACGTCGGCCTCGAGCAGCGCGAGTCGGATCTCGCGGGCCGTCGCGTCGATGTCGGCCTCGCTCAGCCGACCTTTTCCGCGCAGGTCCTTGAGCGCCCCTGTGAGACGGTCGGACAAGGATTCGAACACGGCAACAGCTCCCTGGTTCGCGTCCCGGGAGCGCGCGCGTCCCGGCGTCGTCGGCGACGACTGATCACAGGGTATCGGCACGCGCGACGACGGGCGTCGCGGGCTCGTGTCCCGGCAGCAGTGACTCGACCTGACCGGCCGTGCTGAGGACCGCACCCGGGCCGGAGAGGGCGAACACGTCCTCGACCGCGGCACCCCTGGTGCGGACCACCACCCAGTCGATCCGGGCGCCCGTCTGCAGGATCGCGGAGACGATCCGGGCGAACAGCCCGGGTCGGTCCTCGGCGCGGACCTCCATCATCACGCCGTCCGCGTCGGAGCGGTGCCCGACGAGGACCGAGGATCTGGCCCGCGGGGGACCGATGGGCAGGGCCTCGCCCCGAGAGAGGGCCGCGCGCAGCGATCCCGGGAGGCCGGCGTCGATCGCCCGTCGCAGGTCCTGCCGGAGCACGCGGGCGTCCACCGGGTCGCCGAACCGCGTGGAGACGGTCATCCTCGCGCGCATCCCCCCGGGCGGCCGCAGGTCGATCTCCGCGTCGACGATCTCCAGTCGGTGGGCGGCGAGGACCTCCGCGGCCACCGCCAATGACCGTCCGGCACCGGGGGCCACGAGGGTGACCTCGTGTGTGGTGCCCGTGCCCGCCGCACGGAGGTCGACGACGACGTCGGGGGGACCGTGCCGTCTCGACGCCCGCACCGTCGGCGCCTCGACGGCGGCCGGGCGGGGTCCCACCTGGGCGCGGCACGCCGCGACGAGCGCCGTGTGCACGCCGGCCCGTCCCGCCGACCACACGGTCGGTCCGGTGGCGATCGAGTCGGCCTCGGTGAGCGCGGCCAACACGTCCAGCGCGACCGTGTCCCAGTCCAGGGTGTCGAGGACGAACTGGGCGGTCTCCGGGTCGGAGGGGTCGCGGCGTGCGGCGGTCCTCGCGAGGAGGAGGTGGTGTCGGACGAGTCGTTCCAGGGTCTGGGTGTCGCGCACGCTCAACCCCATCCTCTCGGCGATCGGCCGGATCATCACCGCGCCGTTCTCGCTGTGGTCGCCCACGCGGCTCTTGCCGAGGTCGTGGAGGAGCGCCGCGAGCAGCAGGAGGTCGGCCCGCGCGACCGAGGTGGTGAGCCGCGACGCCTCGACCGCCGTCTGCACGAGGTGCCTGTCGACGGTGTAGACGTGCGTGCGTTCGCGGGCGGGCAGATCCCGCACGCCGGACCACTCCGGCAGCAGGCGTTCCCACAGTCCGCAACGGTCGAGGGCCTCGTGAACGGGGATCTGCGCCTCCCCAGAGCCCAGCAGGACCAGCAGGTCGGACAGCGCCTCCGCGGGCCAGCGGCCGTCGGGGGCGGGGCTGCGCTCGGCCAGGACGCCGAGGGTGGACCCCGCCACCGGGAGGGAGAAGCGCGCGGCGGCGGCCGCCACGCGCAGGGGTAGCCAGGGCTCCTCCTCGACGCGCGCGCCACGGGCCAGCGCCACCTCGCCCGCGTGCTCGACCACGCCGTCGTCCAGCGGCCGGCGGACCGGGGACCGCCTCAGCAGCCCGGTGAGTCCCCGCGTCGACAGGGTGGCGCACGATCCGCGGATCGCCTGGTCGGCGGTGAAGGCGATCGTGCGGGAGGCGTCGCTGAGGGCACGGGCGAGGTCGAACCGGTCACCGAGTCCGAGGGCACGGCCGACCTCGTCGCCGTACTCCGCGTGTAGCACCTCGCGGGCTCGTCCGGCGACCCGGTGCAGCTCGGTGCGGGCGTCGAGCACGAGCCGGTGCGCGGCGGCCATCCCCCCGGGCACCACCGGTCGGCCGTCGCTGAGGTGCGCCAGCGCCAGGGCGGTGACGAGCTGTGCGTCGCGCAGCCCCCCGACACCGTTCTTGAGATCCGGCTCGCTGCGGTGGGCGATGACGCCGGCGCGGTGGCGCCTGGCCGCGGCCGCGGCGACGAGGTCGTCGAAGCGGGAGGCGATCTGGTCACGCCACTGGCGGCGGGCACCGTCGACGACCAGAGCACCGAGATCCGCGTCGCCGGCGATCACCCGCGCGTCGAGCAGGCTCAGGCCCACCGAGACGTCAGCCGCGGCGACGGCGAGGCACTGGTCGACCGTGCGGACGCTGTGGTCGAGGCCCACCCCGGAGTCCCATAGCGGGTACCACAGCGCGTCGGCGAGCTCGCCCACGTCGCGGTCGGTGCGGCGCTCGTGCACGAGCACCAGGTCGAGGTCGGAATGTGGCAGGACCTCCCTGCGACCGAGTCCGCCGAACGCGATGAGGGCGAATCCGGAGCCCGGGTCGACGCCGGCCTCCTCGGCGAGCCTCGCCAACTCCATCTCGTAGAGCTCGCAGAGGGCGGCCCGTAGCGCCGCGGCCGGTAGATCCTCGCGTCGCGCGGAGAGGATCTGTGCGCGTCCGGCCCGCAGTGCCGTGGCACGTTCGCCGTCAGCCGTCGCCGTCATCCCTCTCCCCTTCCCCACGTCCGTCGGATCCAGGGTCCCGCGCCCGTGTCACCCCGCCGGGGCGGGCGTGTTTCGCTTCTGTGAACGGCCCCGCACGGAGCAGGCGCGCACGAGAGCGCGCGGGCCGTCCCCGTCGGGGACGACCCGCGCGCGGAAGCGGGGTGTGCGTGGGTGAACGGGCGGGGCCGCTCAGATGGCGTCGACGCCCTCCTCGCCCGTGCGGACACGGACGATGCTCTCGACGGCGGTCACCCAGACCTTGCCGTCGCCGATCTTGCCGGTGCGGGCCGCGTCGACGATCAGCTGCACGACCGCCCCGGCGGTGTCGTCGTCGACCACCACCTCGACCCGGATCTTCGGGACGAAGTCGACGGCGTACTCGGCGCCGCGGTAGACCTCGGTGTGGCCTTTCTGGCGGCCGTAGCCCTGGACCTCGCTGATGGTCAGTCCGTGGATGCCGGCCTGCTCGAGGGCGGCCTTGACGTCGTCGAGCGTGAACGGCTTGACGATCGCGGTCACGAGCTTCATGTCGTGGTTCCTTTCGAGGTGGTCGGGTCAGCGGATGAGCGCGCTGGTGGAGGGTTCGTACGCGGTCTCCGCGTGCTGGGCGCCGTCGATGCCGGCCTGCTCGTCGGACTTGTCGATCCGCCACCCGAGGGGGCGGCAGATCGCCCAGGCGATCGCGGTCATCACCGCGGTGAACACGAGCGCCGCGACGGCGATCACGATCTGGACCACGAGGAGCTTCCATCCCTCGCCGGAGTAGAAGATCCCGGGGGCGGTGTCGAAGGTGCCGGTGGCGAACAGCCCGATCGCGATCGTGCCCCACAGGCCGGCGACCAGGTGGACGCCCACCACGTCGAGCGCGTCGTCGTAGCCGAAGCGGTGCTTGAGTCCCACGGCGAGGGCGGACAGCACACCCGCGATCGCGCCGAGGGCGATGGCACCGAGCGGGTGGACCGACCCCGCGGCGGGGGTGATGGCGACCAGTCCGGCGACGACGCCGGAGGCCGCGCCGAGGCTGGTGGCGTGCCCGTCGCGGATACGCTCGGCCAGGAGCCAGCCCAGCATCGCGGCGGCAGTGGCGGCGGTGGTGTTGACCCAGGCCAGGCCGGCCGTGCCGTTGGCACCGAAAGCGGAGCCGGCGTTGAACCCGAACCAGCCGAACCACAGCAGCGCGGCGCCGAGCATGACCAGGGGCAGGCTGTGCGGGCGGAAGGCGGTGCGACCGAAGTCGAGCCGCTTGCCGATGAGCAGGACGAGCACCAGGGCGGCCATGCCGGCGTTGATGTGCACGACGGTTCCACCGGCGAAGTCGACGGGGCCCACGGCGGCGGTCAGACCGCCCTCGCCGTCGTCGACCGTCCCGAAGATCATGGCGGCCAGACCACTGTCGGAGTGGGAGAGCAGTCCCCCGCCCCACACCATGTGGGCGAGCGGGAAGTACGCGAGGGTGACCCACACCCCGGCGAACGCGAGCCAGGTGCCGAACCGGACGCGCTCGGCGATCGCGCCGGAGATGAGCGCCACGGTGATGATCGCGAACGTCACCTGGAAGGCGACGTCGACGACCGCCGGGTAGGCGCCCGAGCCGGACATCATCCAGCCGCTCGCGTCCCCGATCACCCCGGACAGTCCGAACATCTCGAAGGGGTTGGCGAACAGTCCGGCCACGGACTGGCTGCCGTAGGACATCGACCAGCCCCACAGCAGGTAGACGACGCCGACCAGCCCCATGGTGCCGAACGACATCATCATCATGTTGAGTACCGACTTCTGCCGGGACATACCGCCGTAGAAGAGCGCCAGGGCTGGCGTCATGAGCAGGACCAGAGATGCCGCCATGAGCATCCAGGCCGTGTCTCCCGTATCGAACTCCGGCGTCGCCTCCTGGGCGAGCAACGCGACACTGTCACCTATCACGGTGCGGTCCTCCTCGTTTCATCGCGTGGTGAGCGTCTTCTCGCTCCCCGGTCGCCTGTAGAGGTTTCCGCTGCCGTGTTGCGGTGGGTGTCCGCGTGTGTTTCCTGACGGTTACACGCGGCGGGCCCCGGTTCCGGTTGTGTATCGCGGCCCGCCGCCCCGGGCCTACGTCCCGAGCAGGGCGTCCACGAACGCCTCGGGGGTGAACGGCGCCAGGTCGTCGGCGCCCTCCCCCAGTCCGACGAGCTTGACCGGCACGCCGAGCTCGTGCTGGACCTGGAAGACGATCCCGCCCTTGGCGGTGCCGTCGAGCTTGGTCAGGACGACGCCCGTGATGTCGACGACCTCCTTGAACACGCGGGCCTGCATGAGGCCGTTCTGCCCGGTGGTCGCGTCGATCACGAGCAGCACCTCGTCGACGGGGGTCTTCTTCTCGACGACCCGCTTGACCTTGCCGAGCTCGTCCATGAGGCCGGCCTTGGTGTGGAGGCGGCCCGCGGTGTCGACGAGCACGGCGTCCACGCCGGTCTCGACGCCACGCCTCACCGCGTCGAAGGCGACCGAGGCGGGATCGGCGCCCTCCTTGCCGCGCACGACCTCGGCGCCGACGCGCTCCGCCCAGGTCTGGAGCTGGTCCGCCGCGGCGGCGCGGAACGTGTCCGCGGCGCCGAGGAGGATGGCGCGGCCGTCGGCCACGAGGACGCGGGCGAGCTTGCCGGTCGTGGTGGTCTTGCCGGTGCCGTTGACGCCGACGACGAGGAGGACGGCCGGCGTCCCGTCGTTCGGCAGCGCACGCAGCGATCGGTCGTACTCGGGGTGGAGGTTGTCGATGAGGGTCTGCCGGAGCAGGTCCCGCACCTCGGCCTCGGTGCGGACCTGGCGGGTCGCGATCTCCTCCCGCAGCCGGTCCACCACGCGCTGGGTCGTGGTGGCCCCGAGGTCGGCCATGATGAGGGTGTCCTCGATCTCCTCCCAGGCGCCCTCGTCGAGGTCGCCCGCACCGAGGAGGCCGAGCAGCCCCTGGCCGACGGTGTTCTGCGAGCGGGCCAGCCGGCCCCGGAGGCGGTCGAGTCGGCCGGTGGCCGGATCGATGCGCTCGACCGGTGCGACCGGCTCGGGGGTCCCGGTGATGCCCTCGGTGGTGGGCGCCGGGACCTCGTCGGAGGGCACCTCCGGCGGCGCGACCACCGGCTCGACGGGAGCGGGCTCGACGACCTCCGTGTCCGCGCTCGGACCGGGTTCGACGTCCGGCTGGACGACGGGGGTCCCGGGCGCGGCATCGACGCCCGCGCCGCCCTCCGGCGCGGGCGGCGCGGCGGGCGGCGCGGTCGGCGCGGCAGCGGAACGGGGCTCCTCCCTCGGGATCGGCTCCTTGGCGGGCGCGGCCACACCGCCGCCCTGTGCGAAGGAGAACCCCGTCCCGGCCTGGTAGTTGCCGGACCGCTCCTCGCGGGTGAGCTCCTTGCGTTCCTCGGCCTTGGTCAGTGAGATCTGCCGCTTCTTGCGCAGCTGCAGGCCCACGACCAGGGCGATGACGGCCAGCAGCAGCACCGCGGCGACGGCGATGATGATCCAGGTGGTGGTAGTCACGTGCCCAGTATGGACGACTCCGTTCGTCTCCATCCCGGTCCCCGGGGGCGACGGCGGGCCTAGACTGGCGTCTGTCGCTGTCCGGGGAGGAGTCCCAGTGGTCGAGGTCGCTACGACGCCGCCGGGGGTTCCACGCGCGCGCCGCCGGTCCGTGCCTCGGGCGCCGACCCCGCCCACCTGGATCCTGAAGACCGTCATGGCGGGCACGGGATTGCTGTTCACCGCCTTCGTGCTGGCGCACATGGTCGGCAACCTCAAGGTGTTCGGCGGGGCTCCGGGCTTCGATGCGTACGCCGCGTGGCTGCGCAGGTTGCTGTACCCGCTCGTCCCGCCGAGCGGCGTCCTGTGGGTGCTCCGCGGTGTGCTGGCGGTGAGTCTGGTGGCGCACGTGTGGTGCTCACTGCTGTTGGTCCGGCGGTCCCGAGCGTCCGCGGGTCCGCACCGGCGGCGGACGGGCGTGACAGCCAGTTCGTTCGGCGCCCGGTCGATGCTGCTCACCGGCGTGGCGGCGCTGCTGTTCGTCGTCGTCCACGTCCTGGACATGACCACGGGCACCGCCCCTGTCGCCCCCGCGGCGTTCGAACCCGGTTCCGCGTACGCCAACCTCGTGGCCAGTTTCTCGCGGACGTGGGTGGCCGCCTTCTATGTCACGGTCATGCTGCTGTTGGCGGTACACATCGCCCACGGCGTCCGCACGGCGGCTGGCGACCTGGGCGTGACCGGCGAGCGGAGCCGCGGGGTGATCACGGTGCTGGGTGGGACGGTCGCCGTGGCAGTCCTGCTCGGGAACGCGGCCATCCCGATCTCCGTTCAGCTCGGATGGCTGGCGTGACGTTCACCGCGCCCCCGGTTCTCCTCCCCGACGCGCGGGCGGGCGGCACCCTGTCCGCCGGGACGCCCGCCGGCGACCCCGCGACGGCGTGGACCAGGCGACGCGACGCCTACCCGCTCGTGTCGCCGGCGAACCGTCGCCGTTTCCACGTGGTGGTGGTCGGAACCGGCCTTGCCGGGGCGGGCGCGGCGGCGGCGCTCGGCGAACTCGGCTACCGGGTGACGGCGTTCACCTATCACGATGCCGCCCGCCGGGCGCACTCGGTGGCCGCGCAGGGCGGCATCAACGCCGCCCGGAGCCGCCGGGTGGACGGCGACTCCGTGGCCAGATTCGTCGCCGACACGGTCTCGGGCGGGGACTTCCGGGGCCGCGAGGCCGAGGCGTTCCGGCTGGGCGAGGAGTCGGTGCGGGTGATCGACCACTTCTCCGCCATCGGCACCCCGTTCGCCCGTGAGTACGGCGGTGTGCTGGCCACCCGGTCCTTCGGCGGGGTGCAGGTCTCCCGGACGTACTACTCCCGCGGGCAGACCGGGCAACAACTGCAGATCGCGGGCGTCCGGGCCCTCCAGCGGCAGATCAGTGCGGGCACCGTGCGGCTGCACACCCGCCACGAGATGCTGGACCTCGTCGTCGACGACTCCGGCTGCCACGGGGTGGTGGTACGGGACCTGGTCACCGGCCAGATCCGGGCAGAGACCGCGCACGCGGTCGTCCTGGCCACCGGCGGCTACGGGACCGTCTTCCACGCCTCCACGCTCGCGATCCACTCCAACGCCTCGGCGGTGTGGCGCGCGCACCAGCGGGGCGCACTGTTCGCCTCGCCGTCGTTCGTCCAGTTCCATCCCACCGCGCTGCCCAAGGACCACGACCGGCAGTCCAAGACGACCCTCATGAGCGAGTCGCTGCGCAACGACGGTCGGATCTGGGTGCCCCGCCACATGGGCGACGACCGCGCCCCGGGTGACATCCCCGACTCCGGGCGCGACTTCTTCCTCGAACGCCGGTACCCCGCCTACGGCAACCTCGTCCCCCGGGACGTCGCCTCGCGGGCGATCACCGCCGAGATCGGCGCCGGGCGCGGGGTCGGCCCGCGCCGCAACTCCGTGTACCTCGATTTCCGGGACGCACTGGCCCGCGACGGGCGCGGGCGGATGACCGAGCGCTACGGCAACCTCTTCGAGATGTACGCGAACGCCACCGGCGAGGACCCGTACACCGTGCCCATGCGCATCGCCCCGACCTGCCACTTCACGATGGGCGGGCTGTGGAGCGACTACGACCTGCAGACCTCGATCCCGGGGCTGTTCGTGGGCGGCGAGTGCGGGTCGAACTACCACGGCGCCAACCGGCTCGGGGCCAACTCACTGCTGAGCGCGAGCGTCGACGGTTGGTTCACCCTGCCGCACTCGGTTCCGGCGCATCTGGCGGCCCGTCTCGAGGACGGGCTGCCGGACGACGACGACGAGGTGGTCGTGTCGGCCGTGACCCGCGCCCGCGAGAGAGTGCGGGACCTGCTGACCGTGGGCGGGTCGACCGGACCGGAGCACTTCCACCGGGAGCTGGGCGAGATCCTCTATGCCGGCTGCGGTGTCACGCGCACCGCGCAGGGCCTCTCCCACGCGATCGACCGCATCCGGGACCTGCGGGCCAGGTTCTGGGTCGACCTCCGGGTCACCGGCACGGGCACTCACCTCAACCACGTCCTCGAGCACGCCGGCCGGGTGGCGGACTTCCTCGAACTGGCCGAGTTGATGTGCGTGGACGCCCTCGACCGCGATGAATCGTGCGGAGCCCACTTCCGCGCCGAGCACCGTACCCCCGGCGGCGAGGCCCTGCGCGACGATGAGCGGTGGTGCTTCGTCTCGGCCTGGGGGTCCGCGGGCGACGACCGCGGTGGTCCCCGGACCTTCATCCGTCACGCCGAGCCGCTGGAGTTCTCGGCGGTCTCCCCCACCGAGAGGAGCTACCGTTGAGGCTGACACTGCGCGTCTGGAGGCAAGCGGGCCCCGCCGAGTCCGGCCGCTACCGGGATTACGAGGTCGACGACGCCCGGCCGGAGATGAGCGTGCTGGATCTGCTCGACCTCCTCAACGCCGGGCTGATCGACGCCGGTGCGGAACCGGTGGCCTTCGACTCGGACTGTCGCGAGGGGATCTGCGGGGCCTGCGGGGTCACCGTCGACGGCCGCCCGCACGGGCCGACGGACAACACGCCGTCCTGTCGCCAGCGGCTGGCGTCCTTCTCCGACGGTGACACCGTGCGGATCGAGCCGTTGCGGGCGACGGCCTTCCCGGTCATCCGGGACCTCGTGGTTGAGCGAGCAGCTCTCGACGAGGTCGCGCGAGCCGGAGCCCACGTCTCGGTCCCCACGGGGGCGGCCCCCGATGCGGACACGACCCTTCAGGGACACGACGCGGCGGAGGCCGCGCTGGACCTCGCCGCGTGTATCGGCTGCGGCGCGTGCGTCGCTTCATGCCCGAACGGGTCGGCCAATCTCTACGTCGGCGCCACACTCGCCCACCTCACCCTCATGCCGTTCTCCGACCTCGAGCGGGGGCCCCGCGCCCGCGAGATGGTCCGGGCGGCGGACGTGGAGTTCGGCCCCTGCTCCCTGTACGGCGAGTGCGCACGGGTCTGTCCGGCGGGGATCCCGCTGCGCGCGGTGGGCGCGGTCAACAGGGAGCGGCTCCGGTCGGTGTTCCGTCGTTCCTGACCGACCCCGGACGGAGCCCATCCCGGACTAGAAGTCGTCCTCCCCGACCGGTCCGCCCTCAGCCTCCCAGGTGTCGATCATCTCGACCTTGGTCCGACGGAATTTGCGTCGCACGCCCACGCCCCCGCGGTCGTTCTCCGGGATGAACCGCGCGCCGAAGTAGGTCAGCGCGTCGGTGAGCGCCTGAACCTCGGCGTCATCGAGGTCGGCCGCACCGCGCTCGTACCTCTTGAGCTTCTCCTGGTCGAGGCCCGCGCGGAGGGCCACCACCTTGGTGGAGACGGTGCAGAGCACACGCGCGGCGCGGGCGAGGCTGGGATCCATGAACAGTTCACTTCGAGGCATGGCCCCATGGTGTCAGGGTCGGCGGCGGGACGGGTGCCGAGGCGTCACCGCATGCGCTGCGAGATGACCTTGGAGATCCCGTCGCCCTGCATGGACACGCCGTAGAGCACGTCGGCCACGTCCATGGTCGGCTTCTGGTGGGTGATCACGATGAGCTGGCTGGTCTCGCGCAGTTGCTCGAACAGCCCGATGAGCCGCCGCAGGTTGGTGTCGTCGAGCGCGGCCTCGACCTCGTCCATCACGTAGAACGGGCTGGGTCGGGCCTTGAAGATCGCCACCAGCATCGCCACCGCCGTGAGCGACTTCTCGCCGCCCGACAGCAGCGAGAGCCGCTTCACCTTCTTCCCGGGCGGCCGCGCCTCCACCTCGATGCCGGTGGCGAGCATGTCGTCGGGCTCGGTGAGCACCAGCCGGCCCTCGCCGCCCGGGAACAGCACCGAGAACACGTCGCGGAACTCGCGCTCGACGTCGATCCACGCCTCGGTGAAGATCTGCTCGATCCGGTCGTCGACGTCGTCGATCACCCCCTCGAGGTCCGCGCGGGCCTTCTTCACGTCGTCGAGCTGGGTCGACAGGAACGCGTAGCGTTCCTCGAGCGCGGCGAACTCCTCCAACGCGAGCGGGTTGACCTTGCCGAGCGTGGCCAGGTCCTTCTCGGCCCGCCTGAGGCGTCGCTCCTGCTCGGACCGCACGAACGGCATGGGCGGCGGCGGGGTCACGTCCTCCCCGCGCTCGCGGGCCGCCTCGTACTCCGACATCTCCAGCGCGGACGGCGGCAGGTCCACGTCGGGCCCGTACTCGGCGACCAGCGCCTCCGGTTCGATCCCGTGACGCTCGAGCACCGCCGCCTCGAGCTCCGAGACCTTGACCTCGAGCTGGGCACGGACGATCTCGTCGCGGTGGGCGGCGTCTCCGAGCCGTGAGACCTCGGACTCCGCCGCCGTGAGGTCGCCGCGCAGGGCGGTGGCCCGGGCGGTCGCCTCCGCGCGCGCGGCCCCCAGCCGGTCGCGTTCCGCCGAGGCGGCGGCGATGAGCTCGTCGAGGCGTGCCAGCAGTCGCCCGCTGAGCTCGTCCACCACCCCGGCGACCTCGGCTCCCCGCCGGCGCTCGGCCGCCGCCCGGGCCGCGCGGGCACGGGACTCGCGCTCAGCCTGGGCGGCCCGCCGCAGGGACGCCGACTTCCCGCGGACGCCGGCGGCCCGTTCCTCGGCGGAGCGGTGCGCGAGCCTGGCCTCCAGTTCGGCGGCCCGGGCTGCCGCCACCTCCGCCTGCGCCGCGACCCGACCGTCGTCCTCGGGCGCACTGACCTCGTCGTCGTCGTCACCCGCCCGGACCAACCGGTCGGACAGCTCGGCGTGCTCGGCGCGCGCGGCGTCGAGCTTGTCCACGGCGATGCGCCGCGACTGCTCGAGGCGGCGTACGTCCGCCTCGGCGCGGCGACGCCGCTGCCCGATGCGGGCGAGCTCGGCGTAGATCTCCTCGATCGCGGCGTCGGACTCCCCGATCGCGGCGAGGGTCTCCGCGTACCGGTCGGCGCGCTCGGCGTCCTCCGCCTCGGCGCCGGCCAGCTCGGCGCGGGTGGTCTCGATCTCGGCGCGGACCGAGTCACGCTCGGCGACCGCGGCGTCGATCGCGGACTGGATCTCCAGACCCGTGCGCCCGGACGCCGAGCCACCGACGGTCCACCCCGCGCCGGCGAGCTCCCCGTCCCGGGTCACCGCGCGCACGCGCCGGTCCGCGCCGACCTGCGCGTGGGCGGCGGCCAGGTCGTCGACCACGACCACGTCCACCAACAGGGCGGTCACCGCGGCGACCAGGTCCTCGGGCACGTCCACCACGTCCAGGGCCCACCGGGCGCCGTCGACGAGGTCCACCTCGAGGCGGTAGTCCCCGCCGGGCTCGCCGCGGCCCACGAGCCCCGCCCGGCCGGCGTCGGCCTCGCGCAGCGCGGCGAGCACCTCCCCGCGGTCCACGCGGGCGTCCACGACCACCGCGTCGACGGCGGGGCCGAGCGCCACACCGATCGCCCGCTCCCAGCCGTCGCGCACGCCGAGCGACTCCCCCACCGTGCCCGCCACGGCGTCCGCGCCGAGGTGCCGCACGACCCAGTCGGCGCCGTCACCGGCGCCCTTGTTCTGTTCGAGGGTCTCGATGCGTGCGGCCAACCGCGCGATCCGCTGATCGGCCTCCCGCTCGAGGCGCTGCAGCTCGGCCAGTCGCGCCCGGGCGGCCAGGTGGGCGCGCTCCGCGCGGCCGAGGTGCTCGTCGAGGGTGCGCTCGCTCTCGGAGTGGGCGCCGATCCGGGCGTGCACGGCGTCGAACTCGGTCTCGGCGTCGGCCACGGCGGCGCGGGCGGCGGCTACCTCGGCGTCCAGCCGCGCGATCTCCGCCTCGGTCGACTCCACGCGCGCGGCGAGCGTCTCGACCTTGCCGGCGAGGCGCGCGACGCCCTCCCGCCGGTCGGCGATCGCACGGACCGCCCGAAGGTGCTCGGCCTCGAGCGCGGCGAGCGCCGCCTCGGCCGCGCCCAGCGCCTCCGTCGCGCGGCGGGCCCGGTCGGCGGCGGCCTCCACCTGGCCCGCGAGGTCCTGCTCGTGCGCTGCGGCGCGCTCGGCCTGCCGGTCGAGCGCGTCGGGATCCGTGCCGTGATGGACCGCGACCTCGGCCGCGAGCGAACGGGCGCGGTCGGACGCGATACGGGCGGTCGCGCGGGCCCGCTCGGCCAGGGTCGACAGGGCGAACCACCGCTGCTGGGCGGCGTCGGCCTCGGGGGTGAGCCTGTCGAGCTCAGCCTGGGTCTCCGCCGCGGCGCGGGCCAGCTCGTCCCGGCGGTCGACCGCCTCGGCGACCCGGTCGGCCAGGCGGGCGCGCACGCTCTCCGCGTCGGCGAGCTCGCGCCGGCGGGTGACGAGGTCGTCGGCGGCCAGCCGGAACGTCGCGTCGCGCAGGTCGGCCTGGATCGTCTGCGCCCGCCGCGCCACCTCCGCCTGTCGCCCCAGCGGCTTGAGCTGGCGTCGCAGTTCGGTGGTGAGGTCGGTGAGCCGGTCGAGGTTGCCCTGCATCCCGGCGAGTTTGCGCTGCGCCTTCTCCTTGCGGCGGCGGTGCTTGAGGATACCGGCGGCCTCCTCGATGAACGCGCGTCGCTCCTCGGGTTTGGACTCGAGGATCTCGGCGAGCTTGCCCTGACCGACGATCACGTGCATCTCGCGCCCGATGCCGGAGTCCGACAGCAGTTCCTGCACGTCCATGAGGCGGGCGCGGTCGCCGTTGATCTCGTACTCGGCGGCCCCGTCGCGGAACATCCGGCGGGTCAGGGAGACCTCGGCGTAGTCGATCGGCAGGGCCCCGTCGGAGTTGTCCAGGGTGAGCGTGACCTCGGCGCGGCCGAGCGGTTGCTTCCCGGCGGTGCCGGCGAAGATGACGTCCTGCATCTTCCCGCCGCGCAGGGTCTTGGCGCTGTGCTCACCCATGACCCACGTCAGCGCGTCCACGACGTTGGACTTGCCCGAGCCGTTGGGGCCGACGACGCAGCAGATGCCGGGCTCGAACTTCAGGGTCGTCGGCGCCGCGAAGGACTTGAAGCCCTTGAGCGTCAACGACTTGAGATACACGGGAGTCGATCCTAGGTCAGCGTTCGACGAATCCCGTCAGTCCGCCTCGCGCCGGTTCGTAGGTGTCGACGACGAGGTCTACGCGTCCGGGGGTGTCGCCACCGCGGAGGAGTTCGAGCAGGCTGGAGCACGCGGCCTCGTCGCCCTCGGCCACCACGTGGACGCGGCCGTCCGGCTTGTTGGCCGCGTACCCGCTCAGGCCCAGTTCGAGGGCGCGGCTGCGCGTCCACCAGCGGAAGCCCACCCCCTGGACGTGGCCGTGCACCCACGCGACCAGGCGGACCGGGTCCCGTCCCGGGGCGCTCACTCGGGATCGCGCCCGGTCTCGAAGTGCAGCGCGACCTCGGTACCCGCGGTGATCGTCCGGCCGACGGTGCACGTGGCGTCGACCGAACGGCGGATCATGTCGAGCACGCGGTCGACCATCGCCGGGTCCAGGCCCGACAGGTCGAGCTCGTAGGTCTCCTCGAGGCGCGGGTAGCGCTCGTTCTCGCGGTCGGCGTCGCCGGAGACGCGGACCGTCGCGGCGTAGTCGTCACCGAGCCGGCGGGAGACGGTGAAGTCCGACGCCATGGCCGTGCACGCACCGAGAGCGATCTTCAGCAGCTCGCCCGGGGTGAACACGCCCTCGACATCGGCCGACCCGATCTCGACCCGTGCCCCGCGCGAGGAGGTGCCCACGTAGCGCCGGGTGCCGATCCGGTCGACCCGGAGCTCCGGGCCGGTGCCCGGGGCGGGGGCGTCCCCGGCGGCGGGTGCGGGATCCTGAGGTGCGGGCTGAGGCGTCTGGGTCATGCGGTCATCGTACGACCGGGCGCCGACGCGCCCCGCTCCGGCGGCGGGGCGCGGGCTGGCACACGGGGCAGAAGTGCGAGCCCCGGCTCATGAAGTCCTCGCGCACGACGGCGGTCCCGCAGCGGCTGCACGGCAGGCCCGCGCGGCCGTAGACGTCGAGCGACCGGTCGAAGTACCCGGAGGCGCCGTTGACGTTGACGTACAGCGCGTCGAACGACGTGCCGCCGGCCTCGAGGGCGTCGGCCATCACCGCGCGCGCGTGCTCGAGGACGCCGGTGACGGCGCGCAGGGTGACCGCGCCGGATCGTCGCCGCCCGTGCAGGCCGGAGCGCCACAGCGCTTCGTCGGCGTAGATGTTGCCGATGCCGGACACGACAGTCTGGTCCAGCAGGAGTCGCTTGATCTCGGTGTCGCGGCGTCGGATGACCCGGGCGGCGGCGACGGGATCGAACGCGGACTCGAACGGGTCCGCGGCGATGTGCGCGGCCGGCGCGGGCAGCAGCACCCCGCTGCCGTCGCGGGCCCCGGCCAGCGGCACGACCGTCCACCCGCCGAACGTGCGCTGGTCGACGAACCGGAGCTCGTTGCCGTCGTCGAGGACGGCCCGGGCGTGCAGGTGGCGCACCGGCGGTGCGCCCGCACCCGTGACGAGCATCTGACCGCTCATGCCCAGGTGGACCAGGAGGCAGTCCGCACCGGCCGCGTCGTCGCCGTCGAGGGTGAGCCACAGGTACTTGCCGCGCCGCCGCGCCCCGCTGACGGTACGCCCGGTCAGCCGCGCGACGATCTCGGCCGCGCCCCCGGGCTGGCGGCGGGCCGTGCGCGCCCCGGTGACCTCGACGGAGACGAGCGTGCGGCCCACGACGTGATCGGCCAGTCCCCGGCGGACGACCTCGACCTCGGGAAGTTCGGGCACGTCAGCCGGCGGTCCGGTCCGCCGTGGTCCCGTCCAGGGCCGCCCAGGCCTGCTCGGCGGCCTTCTGCTCGGCCTCCTTCTTGGTGCGGCCGGTGCCCTCGCCGAGCGAGTCGTCGCCGACGAACACCACGGCGGCGAAGGTCTTGTCGTGATCCGGTCCCGTCGAGGTGATCTCGTACCGCGCCTTGGGCCGGCCGAGCGACGCGCACTTCTCCTGCAGACTGGTCTTCCAGTCCAACGCCGCGCCCAGATGGGGCACGACCGTCAGGCGGTCGCCGATGATCTTCTCGATCAGGCCGCGGGCCGTCTCGAGGCCGTGGGTGAGGTAGACCGACCCGAACACCGCCTCGAGGGTGTCGGCGAGGATCGAGTGCTTGTCCCGACCGCCGGTGAGCTCCTCCCCGCGGCCGAGCCGCAGGTGCCGGCCCAGTCCGCCGTCGCCGAGCTCGCGGGCGATGTCGGCCAGGACGTAGGTGTTGACCAGGCTCGCGCGGATCTTGGCCAGGTCGCCCTCGGGGCGATCCGGGTACGCGTTGTAGAGGTACTCCGTCACGACGAGCTCCAGCACGGCGTCGCCGAGGAACTCGAGGCGCTCGTTGTGTGGCAGCCCCCCGTGCTCGTAGGCGTAGGAGCGGTGGGTCAGCGCCTGGGTCGCCAGGCCGGCGGGCAGGGCCACGCCCAGGACGGCGTCCAGCGCGGAGGGCTGGTCGGTCACGCGCGGTCCCCGTCGGTGTCGGCCGGATCGGTCATGCCGAACTTCTCCGCCAGTCCGGCCCAACGCGGGTCGATGCGGCCGGTCTCCTCGCCGGAGACCCCGTCCGGGGCGGGCGTCTCGGGGTTCACGCACTCGTCGTGTCCGTAGTCGGTGCACGTGGGCGACATGGGGAACTCGAGCCCGAACGCGTCGACGAGGCCCGGTTCGAGATCGATCAGCTCGCCGTCGAGCAGGCGCACCTCGTCCTCCTCGGCGCCGTCGGCCGCGGCGGTCCCGGGGGTCGCGTACATCTCGGTCAACTCGACGGCGACGTCGGTGGTGAACTCACCGAGGCAGCGCGCGCACTCGACGTCGGCCCGGCCGCTGACCGCCCCGGTGACCAGCACACCCTCGTCGACGAACGTCATCATGAGGTCCAGCTCGACCTGCGACCCGCTCGGGATCCGGATGAGCTCGACGCCGATGTCGGAGGGCAGCACGGCGGCGCGCCGCACCGGCTCCATCGCGCCGGGTGTGCGGGACAGCACGCGGGTGTCGAGGACGAGCGAATCGGCGGCCGGGCGGCCGTGGCGGGGGGTGCGGGAGGTGGTGGACACGCCCAGCAGACTACCCGCCTGACTCAGTAGTCCCCGTACCCGTCGCCGAAGCGCTCGTCGTCACGGGTGCCCCTGCGGGCGGCCGGATCGCGCCGCGCGGTGGGCGCGACACCGTGCAGTTCCTCGCGGCCGCGGGCGACGGTGCGCAGCGTCGACCCGAGGAACTCCTCGAAGCGGGCCATCTTCTCGTCGATGTAGGCGTCGCACTCCTCGCGCCGACGCTCGCTCTCGGCGTGGGCGGCGTCGCGCACGCGGGCGGCCTCCTCGTCGGCGATCCGCACGACCTCGGACTCGAACAGCATGCGCTGCTGCTCCTGGCGGGCCTCGGTGATCGTGCGGTCGTAGAGGATGTTGGCCTGCTCGACCAGCCGGTCGGCCTCGGCGCGGGCGCGGGTGGTGGTGGACTCGGCGTCCCGGCGTGACCGGTCCAGCAGTTCGGCGGCCTCGGCACGGGCGTCGCCGACGAGCCCGTCGGCGTGCGCGGTGGCCTCGGCGACCATGCGGTCGGCGCGGGACTTGGCGTCGGCGAGCATCGCGTCGGCGGCCTCGCGGGCGTCGCGCAGGGTCCGGTCCGCCTCGGCGTCCGCGGCGGCGATGGTCTCGCGGGCGGTGGCGTCGGCCTCCGCGAGCACCCGGTCGCGCTGGTCCAGCACGTCCTGGGCGTCGTCGAGTTCACCGGGGAAGGAGTCGCGGATGTCGTCGAGCAACAGCAGGGACTCGTGCCGGGGCACCACACAGTTCGCGGTCATGGGCAGACTGCGGGCGTCCTCGATCATCGCGTTCAGCTCGTCGAGGGCCTGGAACACTCGGTACACGCTCGTCCCTTCACCGGATCGTCTCATTCGTCCCATCAGTGTGCCCGCAACACACGGCGGCGGGCCGGTGCGGC
Organism: Dietzia papillomatosis NBRC 105045; assembly: GCF_001570845.1. Lineage (NCBI taxonomy): Bacteria > Bacillati > Actinomycetota > Actinomycetes > Mycobacteriales > Dietziaceae > Dietzia > Dietzia papillomatosis. Next base: position 43,610 of record NZ_BCSL01000010.1, read on the forward strand.
GGCGGTGTGTCCGGTGGTCGGGCGATTTCGGCCGAGGCGTTCCCGCAGCGCGACGGTTCAGCCCAGGCGCTGCCGCAGCGCGACGGCGACCGGCTCCGGCAGCAGATGCGAGACGTCGCCGCCGAGCCGGGTGACCTCGCGGCACAGCGACGACGACACGAACGCCAGGTCGGCCCTCGTCGGCAGGAAGACGGTGTCGACGCCCGCGATGGACCGGTTCATGTGCGCCATCGGCAGCTCGTAGTCGTAGTCGGTGGAGTCGCGCAGGCCCTTGATGACGGCCGTCGCCCCCTGGTCCCGGCAGTAGTCCACGAGCAGTCCGTAGAAGCTGTCCACCCGCACGCCGGGCATGTCCGCGCACACCTCGTCGATGAGCGCCTTGCGCTCGTCGATCGTGAAGGTGCCCTGCTTGTTGGGGTTGGCGACCACGCACACGATCACGTCGTCGAACAGCTCCGCGGCGCGGCGGATGATGTCGAGGTGCCCGAGGGTCACCGGGTCGAAGGAGCCTGGGCACACGACGGTCATCATGGGGCGACCGTATCAACCGGCCTGGCCATCTCGATCGTGGTCTCCCCGTACGTGCGCTCGAAGATCACGTCGTAGCCGGCGGGCCAGCGCACGGCGGGGTCCCGCTTCGAGCGCTCCCACACCACCAGGGCGTCCTCCGCGAGCCAGCCCCCCTCGAGCAGAGCGCCCAGGACCGGCTCGTCGAGCACGGCCGAGCGCTCGTACGGCGGGTCGGCCAGGACCAGGTGGAACCCGCCGGGCACGGGGCAGTCGCCCTCGACGGCTGCCGGGAGGGCCGCCCGTCTGACGGTGGTGCGCAGGGAGGGGGACGACGACGAGGCCCCTGCGGTGTTCTTCTTCAGGCAGGCCACCGCCCGGGGGTTCTCCTCGACGAACCACGCGGTGTCGGCTCCCCGGGACAGGGCTTCGAGCCCGAGCGCCCCGGAGCCGGCGAACAGGTCGAGGACGGCGGCGCCGTCGAGGTCCACCCGGCTCTCGATGGCGCTGAACAGCGCCTCGCGGACCCGGTCGGTCGTGGGCCGTGTCCCGGCCGGCGGCACGATGATCGACAGCCCGCGCAGGCGGCCGGAGATGATGCGGGTCATTGGGGTTCCCGTCGAGTCAGTATCTGAACAGGTAGTCGGATTCCTCGGAGCCGGCCAGTCGGCGGACCCGCTCGGCGAGCGCGGGGTGCCGGTGCAGCCCCGGGTCCGCCTCGAGGATCTCCTCGGCGTGGCGGCGGGCGATCTCGATGACGTCGCCGTCGTCGACCACCGACAGCAGCCGTAGCGCTGACAGCGCCCCGGACTGCGCGTCCCCCAGGACGTCCCCCTCGCGCCGTTGGACGAGGTCCAGTTGGGCCAGGACGAACCCGTCGGTCGTGGCGGCGACCGCGTCGAGCCGCTCCATGGACCGACTCCCCGCGCGGGAGTTGGTCACGAGCAGACACAGACCCGGCAGCCCGCCGCGGCCGACCCGACCGCGCAGCTGGTGGAGCTGGCTCACACCGAAACGCTCGGCGTCCATCACCACCATGACCGTGGCCTCGGGGACGTCCACACCGACCTCGATGACGGTCGTGGACACGAGCACGTCGAGGCGGCCCGCGGCGAAATCGGCCATGGTGGCGTCCTTCTCCTCCGACGGGAGCCGGCCGTGCAGGAGGCCGATTCTCAGCCCGGCCAGCGGGCCGGTGGACAGGTACTCGTGCAGATCCACGGCGGCGACCAACGGCGGTCTGTCGCCGCCCTCGTCGTCGTCCCCCTTCGTCGCGTCGTCGGACCTGCCGTCGTCGGCGTCGATGCGGGAACACACCACGTACGCCCGGTGGCCGGCGGCCACCTCCTCGCGCACCCGCTCCCACGCCCGCGCCAACCACGCCGGCCGCTCGCGTGCGGGCACGACGGACGTCGAGATCGGACGCCGACCCCCGGGGAGCTCGTCGAGCTCGGAGACCTCCAGGTCGCCGAACACCGTCATGGCGATCGTCCGCGGGATGGGGGTCGCGGTCATCACCAGCAGGTGCGGCACCATGCCGGCGCGGCCCTTGGACCGCAGGCGGTCACGCTGGCGCACCCCGAAGCGATGCTGCTCGTCCACCACCACCAGGCCCAGGTCGAAGAAGTCCACCGAGTCCTGGATCAGGGCGTGGGTGCCCACGACGATCCCCGCCTCACCGGTGACGATGTCGAGCAGGGCCGCCCGCCGCTGGGCGGTCGACATCGACCCTGTGAGCAGCACGACGCGGGTGGCCTCGTCGGCGGCGCCCAGCCGACCGCGCTCGCCGAGGTCACCGAGCATCGCCGTGAGTGACCGGTGGTGCTGGACCGCCAGGACCTCGGTGGGGGCGAGCATGACGCACTGCCGTCCGGCGTCGAGCACCTGCAGCATCGCGAGCAGCGCGACCACGGTCTTGCCCGAGCCGACCTCACCCTGCAGGAGCCGGTTCATGGGCTCGTCCCGCGCCAGGTCGGCGGAGATCTCCTCCAGCACGGCCTTCTGTCCGTCGGTGAGCTCGAACGGCATGCGGGCGCCCATCGCCGCACGGATACCGTCGTCGCGCACCGGGCTCGCCGGCGCCGGGTCCCGCGCGACGAACCGGCGCCGCGCGCCGAGCAGCAGCTGCAGGGCGAGCGCCTCGTCGAAGCGCAGCCGGTGGCCCGCGTGGTCCTTCTCCCGCGCGTTCTCGGGCAGATGGGCCTTGCGCAGCGCCTCGTCCAGCCCCATCAACCCCGCCGCCGAGCGCACGGTGTCGTCCAGGGGGTCGACCACCGGCACCAGGGCCCGCAACGCGGTCACGACCGCGCCGAGCAGATCCCAGGAGGTGACGCCCTCCTTCGCGGCGTAGACGGGCAGCAGCGGGCGGTCGAACAGGCTCGGCCCACCCTCGGCGTCGATCTCCGCCGCGAGCCGGGCCAGCGCCGCGAGGTCACCCGATCCCTTGAGCTGCCCGCCCTGCCCGGAGACCGGCCGCAGCACCAGGAACTCGGGGTGCTTGAGGTCCGGCGCGCGACGGAAATGCGACACGGTGCCGTCGAACATGGCGAGGGTGCCCACCGGGAGCAGGTACTTGATGCTACGACCGGCGAAGAAGACCACCCGGAACTCCGTGTCGCCGTCCTCCACGGTGAGCGTGAGCATCTCCCGGGGCTGGCCCTTCTTGGTGTGGTACGTCCTCGTCCGGGCCGTGGTGACCGTGCCGATGACCGTCACGCGCTCGCCGTCGACGAGCTGCCGCTTGTCGTAGCGTTGCCCGTGCTGGCGGTAGCGCCGCGGCAGGGTGTGCAGCAGGTCCCCGACGGTCCGGTGGCCGAACGCCGTGGTGATCCGCTCCGCCAGCCCGGGGTCGAGCACCTCGACCAGGGGCGTGTCCGTGGTGGCGAGCGTCGTCATTCGACCCCGACGTGCGCCAGCGCCCGCCCCGGGCCCGCGGCGTAGCCGACGACCTCGATGTCGGGGTGCGCGCTGCGCAGCCTGGACAGCACCGACTCGGTCGCCGCCTCGTCGTACTCGTCTCCGAACAACACCGTGACGAGCTCCCCGCCGGCGGACAGCATCCGGGCGACCAGCGCGCACACGGCCTCGACCGCGTCGGTTTCGATGAGCGCCACGTCGTGGCCGACAACGCCGAGCAGGTCGCCCGCCGCGCACCGGCCGACCAGGGTGAGGGCGTCCTGCTCGGCGCGGACGAGGTGCGCGTGCCGGGTGCCCGCCGCGGCGTCGGCCATCGAGAACCCGTCCAGGGACAGGGTCGTGGTGGGGTCGTGCACGGCGAGCGCGGCCAGCCCCTGGACCACCGATCCCGTCGGCAGGATCAACGCGTGGCCGACGGCGTCCCGCAGGGCGGCGTCGAGCGCGCTGATCCGGTCGCGCGAGAGCTCCCCGTTGGGCAGCACGAGGAGCTCGTCGGCCTCCACGGCCAGCACGGCGTCGACCACACCCTCCCCGTCCTCGCCGGGGTCGACGGTCGCGGCGCCCGCGCCCGCGAACAGCTCGGCGAGCGGGCCGTCCGGGACGACGGCCACCACACGACGCACCCCCGGCTCGCCGCCGGCACCGCCGCGCCGGGCGGCGCCGCCGGTACCCGCGCCCGCGGCGTCGTCGGCGGATGCGTCCCGGCCGCCGTCCCCGGTCGGGTCGAGCATGTCCGTGACCCTGATCTCGGTGACTCGGCCCAGCGGCAGCGCCGTCTCGATCGCCGAGCCGATGTCGTCGGTGTGGACGTGGACCGCCCACCTGGCGTTGACGTCCGAGCCGCCGTCGCCGACCACCACCACGCTGTCGCCGAGCATCCGGAGTGCCGACCGCAGCTCGTCGGCGCGCGCGTCGTCGGAGTGGGTCAGCGAGTACATCACCTCGTAGCGCGTGCCGCGCCCGACGCCCTCGGCGTCGCAGGTTTCACCGGCTCCCGCGCCGCCGGGCCGGCCGTCTCCACCGGATGCCGCGACCGCGGCCGCCGCGGCGGCGGGCTCGGACGGCGTGAAGTACTCCGGCCGCTCGGGCGTCTGTCCCGTGAGCACCTCGACCATCGCGTCGAGCAGGACGAGCAGGCCCCGGCCGCCGGCGTCGACCACCCCGGCACGGCGCAGCGCCGGCAGCTGCGCGGTGGTGCGGTCCAGGGCCCCCGCACCGGCGTCCGCCGCCGCGCGGGCCACCTCGACCAGCGAGTGGGCCGAGGAGCGACCCGCCGCCGAGGCGGCCTCGCGCAGGACCGTCACGATGGTTCCCTCCACGGGGTCGCTCAACGCGTGGTCGACGAGCGTGACCGCCGTGCGCAGGGCCCGGCGGTAGGTCGAGGCGTCGACGACGGTGAAGGTCGCCGCCTCACCGACCGCACGGAGCACCTGGGACAGGATCACCCCGGAGTTGCCGCGCGCCCCGTGGACCGCGCCGTGGCCGAGCGCGACCGCGATCTCGCGGGCGCCCGCCGTGCCGCCGCCCTCGGCGATCCACGCGTCCTCACCCTCCGCACGGTCCACGGCTGCGCGCATCGTGTAGAGCAGGTTTGTCCCGGTGTCCGAATCGGGCACCGGGAAGACGTTGAGGGCGTTGATCTCCTCGCGATGGAGGGCGAGCATCTCGACCGACCGCCGCGCCCACGTGAGCAGTCCGTGCGCGTCGAGGGTCGACGGACGGTCCTCGACATGTGTCGACTCCTGCGTCATCACCCCTCCTCACCACACGACCACCCCTGTGGTGCAACTCCCGGCCGGCGCGGCCAAGCCTAGTACCCTCACCACTCGACAGCCGTCCGACTAGCCGAGACGGCCGATACGACCCGGGAGCAGCACGATGACCTTCGACCTCGCCGACACCCCGCTCGTCACCCTCTCCGAGGGCGTACTCACGCTCCCGATCTCGCTGGAGGGCAAGGGCAACTCGCTGGACTCCGACGCGGTCGACCAGGCGTCGGTCGCGCTGCGCGCCCTGCTCGCGGGTGATATCGAGGCCGGCGCGGTCCTCCTGGTGGGCCTGGGGGCGAACTTTTGCGCGGGCGGCAACGTCCCGGGCTTCGCCGCGGCCCCCGACCGCGCGGAGCACGTGCGTGAGCTCGCCGACCGTCTCCACGCGGTCGTCCGTCAGCTCGACGAGCTCCCCGTGCCGATCGTCGCCGCCGTCGCGGGGTGGGCGGCCGGCGCCGGAGCCTCGCTGGTCCTGGCCGCGGACTTCTCGGTCGGTGGCCCCGACACCCGACTGCTGGCGGCCTACCCGGGAATCGGCCTGTCCCCTGACGGCGGGATGTCATGGCGCCTGCCCCGCGCGATCGGCCAGGGGGCGGCGCGGGCGTTCATCGTCGGCAACGAGCCGATGGACGGGGCGCGGGCGTACCAGCTGGGCCTGCTCACAACGTTCGTCGAGGGCGACGTCCGCGAGGCCGCGCGCGAGCTGGCCGTGCGCCTGGCCGCCGGGCCCCGCGAGTCCCACGCGGCCGCCAAGGCCCTGCTCCGTGCCTCGGAGTCCGCGACGCTCGCCGAGCAGCTCGACGCCGAGCGGGATTCCATCGCCCGCCTGGCGGTCTCCCCCGACGGGGTGGAGGGCGTGGATGCCTTCGTCGCCAAGCGCACACCGGAGTTCGGCGGGCGCTGACGCGGCAGGGCGGGCCGGCCGGCCGGCCCGCCGGAAACGGTCTGCCTCTACGCCTGTCAGGGCTCGTCGGGGAGACTCCAGTCGACCGGCTCCACGCCGAGTCGACGGAGCTCCTCGTTCGCGCGGCTGAACGGCCTGGAGCCGAAGAAGCCCCGCGACGCCGACAGGGGTGAGGGGTGCGCAGAGGCGATGACCGGGGTGTCGCCGAGCATCGGCGTCAGTGACTGCGCGTCACGCCCCCACAGGATCGCCACCATGGGTCGCTCGCGCTCGACGAGCGCCTCGATCGCCCGCTGGGTGATCTCCTCCCAGCCCTTGCGGCGGTGGGAGGCGGGTTCGCCGGGGGCCACGGTGAGCACCCGGTTGAGGAGCAGCACCCCCGCCCGGGTCCACGCGCCGAGGTCACCGTGTGCGGGGGCCGGCAGCCCGAGATCGTCGGTGTACTCGCGGTAGATGTTGACCAGACTGCGTGGCAGCGGGCGCACGTCCGCCTCGACCGCGAAGCTCAGTCCGATCGGATGGCCGGGCGTGGGGTAGGGATCCTGGCCCACGATGAGCACGCGGACGTCGTCGAACGGCTGGGTGAACGCCCTCAGGACGTGGTCGGCGGCCGGCAGGAAGCCCCGGCCGGCGGCGTTCTCGGCGCGGAGGAAGTCGCCCATCCGGTGGATCCGCTCCTCGACCGGGGCCAGGGCCTCCGCCCAGCCGGGGTCGAGGAGGTCGGCGAGCGGCGCGGGGGCGCGTCGTGTGCTCACCGGTCAGTCGAGGCGTCGCAGGTCGGCGCGGTAGCGCATGGCGTTGTCGTGGTACATCTGCGTGTTGCCCTCGAGCATCGCGGGGTCGACCTCGTGGCCCTCCCGGATCTTCGCGGGCATGCCCATCGCCATGCGGCGGTCGGGCAGCTCGAACCGCGGGGGCACCAGGCATCCCGCGGCGACGACGGCGCCCGAGCCGATGACGGCGCCGTTGAGAACGATCGACCCGGACGAGATCAGCGTGCGGTCGCCGATGGTCGCGCCCTCGATGTGGGCGTTGTGCCCGACCACGCAGTGCTCACCGATGATCGTCGCGTCGGTCGCCGTGCAGTGCACGATGGTGCCGTCCTGGATGTTGGACATGGCGCCGACCTCGATGCGCCCGTAGTCCCCGCGGAGCACGGCGGTGGGCCACACGGAGACGCCGGGCCCGAGGGTCACCCGCCCGATGACCACCGCGTCGGGGTGCACCCACGCGTCGGGGGCGATATCGGGTTCGAGGTCTCCGAGTGCGTAGACGGCCATGCGTCCACCCTAGTTCGCGCCCCGCGCCGAGTCCCAGCCCCCGGGGACCCGCGGCTCGCCGTCGAGGGTGACGCGCCCCGGCTCACCGGCCCGGACGGTGCCGATCACCGTGAACCCGGCCGGCGGGGCGACCCCGGGCGGGAAGGTGCCGAGCAGGCCGTGGTCCTCGCCGCCGTCGAGCACCCAGTCGGTGACCTGCGCGTCGGGGTCGGCCGCACCGAGCGCCCCGGCGGCCTCGTACAGGAGGGGGTCGACGGGGAGCGCGTCCATGGTGAGATCGGCAGCTACGCCCGACGCGCGCGCCAGGCCCGACAGGTCACGCAGCAGGCCGTCGCTGACGTCGGTGAGGGACCGGGCGCCGGCGAGGCGCGCCGCGGTCCCGAGCCCGACCGGGGGCACCGGGACGCGGTGCGACTGCTGTAGAGGTCCGTGTGGGTGTCCGGCGAGGAGGAGGGCGAGGCCGGCCGCCGAGCGCCCGGGGGTCCCGGTGAGTGCGACGGTGTCCCCGGGCCGCGCGCCGTCGATCCGCAGTGGTCGCGCGCCGCGCGGGAGGGTGCCGAGCGCGGTGACGCCGACGACGACGAGGTCGGCCCTGGTGAGATCGCCGCCCACCACGACGGCACCGGATCGGGCGGCTTCCCCGTGGATCCCCGCGGCGAGGTCCTCGATCTGCCGCATGGTCGTCCCGGCGGGTACGGCGAGGGCGACGAGCACCCGGGTGCAGTCGGCGCCCATCGCCAGGACGTCGGAGACGTTCTGGGCCACCGCCCGGCGCCCCAGGTCGGCCCAGCCGGTGAAGTCCAGTCGGAAGTGGGTGCCCTCGACGAGCATGTCGGTGGTGACCACCGTCGCCTCCGCCGGCCCCAGCACCGCCGCGTCGTCCCCGTTGCCCACGGGATCGTCCGGGTGGCCGTCGCCCGGCCCGCTGAGAACGGCGAGAACCGCCGCCTCCCCCGCCCGTGCGACGGTCAGATCCCGGTCGGGGCTGACCGCATGCATCCAGGTCCCGGCCCGGTCCGACACGGCGGCCACCCCTTTCCCCGTGGAGTCCCACGCCGGGAGCTCCGGCGTGGGTCTGTAGCGTTGCCGTCAGGCTAGCGGCCGCGCCCCGGGCCGGTCGCCGTGGGAGGAAGGACGACGCGACGTGGCTTCGAGGGATTCGGATCCGGCCGACCGGTACGACGCCGGACCGAGGGATGCGGGCACCGCGTCCGCGGCGCCGGTCTCGAAGATCGTGGTGGCGCTCGCCGTCGTCATCCCCCTCGCGATGCTGGCGGTGGTGCTGGTGATGGTGCGCGGCATCGGCGACGAGGCGGCCGAGGAGGCCGCGAGCGAGCCGGTGGCCGCCGTCGCCATCCCGGCCCCGGGCGCGGGGTCCGAGGAGTGCGTCGCCCTGATCGAACAGCTGCCGGAGTCGCTCGGCGACGCCGCCCGGGTGGCGCTGGTCGAGCCGGCGCCCGAGGGGACGGCCGCGTACCGGATGCCGGACGCCGAGCCGGTCATCGTGCGGTGTGGGATGCCGGCCCCGCCGACGTTCACGGTCGGCGTGGCGCTGCAGGCGGTCAACGGCGTGCAGTGGTTCAACGAGCCCGATCCGGATCCGGCCGTCACGGCCTCCACCTGGGTGGCCGTCGACCGCCCGCAGTACGTGGCGGTGACCCTGCCCGAGGGCAGCGGCACCGGCCCGATCCAGGACCTGTCCGACGCCATCACCGCCGTGCTCGAGGAGGTCGAGCCGGACCCGGCCCCGGTGGGCTGACACGCCCGACGGCGCCACGACGCCCCTCGGCAGGGCCCCACCGCGCCCTGAGGTCAGCCGCGGGTGATCGCGGTGCGGATCAGGGTGTCGAGCAGGCTCTCGTAGTCGACCCCGGTCGCCGCCCACATCTGCGGGTACATCGAGATCGGGGTGAATCCCGGCATCGTGTTGACCTCGTTGATCACCGGCCCCTCGGCGGTGACGAAGAAGTCCACGCGGCTGAGGCCGCGGGCGTCGAGGGCGTGGAACGCCTCGACCGCCAGGGTCCGTAGCTGCTCGGTCTGCTCCGCCGGGAGGTCGGCGGGCAGATCGAAGGTCGTCACGTCGTCGAGGTACTTGGTGTCGAAGTCGTAGAAGGCGTCGCCCTCCGTCTCGCCCTCCACCCCGGTCGGTTCGCCGGGGATGTGCAGCTCGGCCGGCAGGCTCGCCTCGACCCGGCCGTCCGGGTACTCCAACACGCCGCACTCGATCTCGCGGCCGACGATCGCAGCCTCGACGATCACCTTCTCGTCGAAGCGGCGGGCCTCGGCGATCGCGGCGTCGAGGTCGGCCGCCCGAGAGACCTTGGTGATGCCGATGGACGAACCGCCGCGGGCCGGCTTGACGAAGAGCGGCAGCCCCAGACGGTCGCGGTCGGCGGGCGAGAGCGTCGCGGTGCCGGGCCGCAGGACGACCTGACGGCCGATCGGGAGCCCGGCCGCGCCCAGCACGACCTTGGTGAACTCCTTGTCCATCCCCGCGGCGCTGGCGAACACACCCGGCCCGACGTACGGGATGCCGGACAGCTCCAGCAGCCCCTGGATGGTCCCGTCCTCGGCGTGCGTGCCGTGCATGACCGGGAAGACCACGTCCACCCGGGCGATCTCCTGCCCGGCCCGGTCGCCGTCGGCGAACCGCAGCACGCCGCGGTCGTCGGTGGACAGTCCGAGGGCCACCCGCGGACGGCCGGCGTCGACCACGGGCATGATCCGGTCGGCGATGCGCAGGTCCGCCGTGTCGTCGGAGCCGAGGGTCCACGCCCCGGCTTCGGTGATGCCGACGGGGATCACCTCGTAGCGGGAGCGGTCGAGGTGACCCATGACGGCACCGGCGGACACGCAACTCACGGAGTGCTCGGAGCTGCGGCCACCGTAGAGGACTGCGACGGTGATGCGATTCACCGGGCCGAGGCTACTCGGGCTTGGTGCTGCGTCTCATGAGGCGCACCGCCACCTCCACGGCGTCGCCGCCCTCGTGGCAGATCTCGTGGACGGCCTCGGTGAGCGGCATCTCGACCCCGGCCCGCCGGGCCAGCTCGCGGATCGAGGTGCACGACTTGACCCCTTCGGCGACCTGGCCGTTGGTCGCCCGCTGCGCCTGCTCGAGGGTCTCGCCGCGGCCCAGCCGTTCCCCGAAGGTCCGGTTGCGCGACAGCGGCGAGGTGCAGGTGGCCACGAGGTCGCCCAGCCCGGCCAGCCCGGCGAACGTCATCTGGTTGGCCCCCAGCGCCACCCCGAGCCGGGTGGTCTCGGCCAGCCCCCGCGTGACGAGGGTGGCCATGGTGTTGTCCCCCAGGCCCATCCCGGTGGCGATCCCGCACACCAACGCGATGACGTTTTTGGTGGCGCCGCCGATCTCGCATCCCACGACGTCGGTGTTGGTGTACGGCCGGAAGTACGGGGTGGAGAACGCGTCCTGGAGGCGCGCGGCCCGCTCCTCGTCCGAACACGCGATCACCGTGGCGGCGGGCTGTCCCTCGGCGATCTCGCGGGCGAGATTCGGGCCGGACAGCGCGGCGATGCGGGACTCCGGCAGACCGACGACCTCCGCCACGACCTCGCTGATGCGCATGAGGGTGCCGGTCTCGATGCCCTTGGCCAACGAGATGACGCCGGCGTCGGGCTCGAAGGACCGGACCCAGGTCTCGAGGTTGCCGCGCAGGCTCTGCGAGGGCACGGCGAGCACGACCTCCTCGGCGCCCTCGAGGACCTCCGCGGGATCGGTGGACGCCGACACGCTCGCGGGCAGCACGATGTCGGGCAGGTAGGTCGGGTTGCAGTGCGCGCCGTTGATGTCCGCCGCCACCTCCTCGCGGCGCGCCCACATCACGACCTCGGACCCGGCATCGGCGAGCACCTTGCCGACCGCGGTCCCCCAGGACCCCGCTCCCATCACCGCGATCCGCGCCATCTTCGCCTCCCGGCCCTCGTCGTCCCTGCCCGCCGACCGCGGTGGATCCCGGCAAACGCTACCCGGCGCGGGACGCCGCCGAGGCGCGACTGGCAGGATGGCGGTCGATGAGCACAGCTGAGGGCAGCGCGACCGGCACTGACGGCTGGACGATCGTCGTCCCCGTCAAGGCGCTGGACCGCGCGAAGAGTCGCCTGGACCCGGCTCTGCCGTCGGCCGGGCGGAAAGCCCTGGTGCTGGCGATGGCCACCGACGTGCTGCGCTCTTGCCTCGCCGCCCCCGGTGTCGGTCGGGTCCGCGTCGTCTCGGCCGCCGATCCGCTCGTCCGGGACCTGGCGGCCCGGGTCGGCGCGGAGTTCGTCCCCGAGCCCTCTCTGCCCCGTTCCCACGTCGATCCCCTCAACGCCGCCCTGACGGCCGCGCTCGCCGGCGTCCCCGGACCGGTCGGGGTCGTCGCCGCCGATCTGCCCGAGCTCCGCCCGCATCACCTCGCGCGCATCCTCGCCTCCGCCGAGCGGCATCCCCATTCGACGGTCGCGGACCATCGCGGGGCGGGGACGACGATGGCGTTCTGGACGGGCGCGCCCGACTCCCGGGTGTGCCGGTTCGGCCCCGACTCCGCGGCCCGGTTCCGCGCGGGCGGGGCCGTGACCGTCGGCGTGGCGGCCGATCTCGCCGCGGCGAGCCGGGACGTCGACATCCCTGCCGATCTCGCCACCCTCTCGGCCCGTGACGTCGGCGCCGCCACGGCCGGGGCGCTGCGCGACCCCTCGACACGGCATGCGACACACGCGGACGGGGTATCGGCCACAATGGTGCCGTGACCGTAGAACAGCACGCCCTCCAGGAACTGCCCCGGCCCCGTGACCGTTATCTCAACCGTGAACTGAGCTGGCTGGACTTCAACGCGCGCGTGCTCGCGCTGGCCGGCGAGAAGGGCCTCCCACTGCTGGAGCGGGCCAAGTTCCTCGCGATCTTCGCCTCGAACCTGGACGAGTTCTACATGGTGCGCGTCGCCGGCCTCAAGAGACGTGACAAGACCGGGCTGTCGGTCCGCTCCGCGGACGGCCAGACGCCCGCCGAGCAGCTCGGGCGGATCAGTCTGCGCACGCGCGAGCTGTGCGACGAGCAGACCCGGTTGTTCCGCGACGAGATCCGTCCGGAGCTGGAGGCGAACGGCATCCGGATCCTCCCGTGGTCCGACCTCACCGCGGACGAGAAGTTCTCGCTGGCGGAGCTGTTCCGCAACTCGATCTTCCCGGTGCTCACCCCACTGGCGGTGGACCCGGCGCACCCGTTCCCGTACATCTCGGGCCTGAGCCTCAACCTCGCGGTCATCATCCGCGACCTCGACTCGGGCCAGGAGCACTTCGCCCGGGTCAAGATCCCCCACAACGTCCCGCGCTTCGTCCGGGTGGACCGCGGCGGACCGGACGAGTACTCGTTCGTCCCCGCCGAGGACATCATCGCCGCCCACCTGGGCGAGTTGTTCCAGGGCATGGAGGTCGTCGAACACCATGTCTTCCGGGTGACCCGCAACGCGGACATGGAGGTCGAGGAGGACCGCGACGAGGACCTGCTGCAGGCCCTCGAGCGCGAACTGGCGCGCCGCCGGTTCGGGTCGGCGGTGCGGTTGGAGATCGCGGAGGACACGACCCCGCGGATGCTGCGGATCCTGCAGCGGGAACTCGACGTCGACTCCGCCGACGTCATCCGGTTCTCCGGTCTGCTCGACCTCACCGGCCTGTGGCAGATCCACGGACTGGACCTGCCCGACCTCAAGGACCCGCCCATGGTCCCGGCCACTCCCCCGGCCTTCGGCGAGCGGGAAACCGCCCGCAACATCTTCGCCTCGCTCCAGGAGTGCGACGTCCTCGTCGAGCACCCCTACGACTCGTTCGCCACGACCGTGCAGCGATTCATCGAGCAGGCCGCCGCGGACGAGGACGTCCTGGCGATCAAGCAGACCCTGTACCGGACCTCCGGTGACTCCCCCATCGTCAACGCGCTCGTCGACGCCGCGGCGGCCGGCAAGCAGGTGGTCGCGCTGGTGGAGATCAAGGCCCGGTTCGACGAGCAGAACAACATCCGGTGGGCCCGCGAGCTGGAGCAGGCCGGCGTCCACGTCGTCTACGGCCTGCTCGGCCTGAAGACTCACTGCAAGACCTGCCTGGTGGTGCGCAAGGAGGGCGACCGGCTCCAGCGGTACGCGCACATCGGCACGGGCAACTACAATCCCAAGACGGCCCGGCTGTACGAGGACGTGGGGCTGTTCACGGCCGACGAGGAGGTCGTGTCGGACCTGACGGACCTGTTCAACCACCTCACCGGGTTCTCCAACGTGAGCAAATACCGCCGTCTGCTGGTGGCGCCGGAGGGGATCCGCTCCGGCATCATCGAGCGGATCGACCGCGAGATCGCCCTGGTCGAGGACGGTCACGAGGCGGGCATCCGACTCAAGGCCAACGCGCTGGTGGACGAGCAGGTGATCGACGCCCTGTACCGGGCCTCCCAGGCCGGCGTGCCGGTGGAAATCGTGGTGCGCGGCATCTGTTCACTCCGCGCCGGGGTCCCGGGCCTGAGCGAGAACATCCACGTCCGGTCGATCCTCGGCCGCTTCCTCGAGCACTCGCGGATCCTGCACTTCCGTGGTGCGGACGAGGTGTTCATCGGCAGCGCTGACATGATGCACCGCAACCTCGACCGCCGGGTCGAGGTGATGGTCACCGTCACCGACCCCCGCCTCAAGGAGCAGATCCACCGCATCTTCGACTCGGCGCTCGACCCGGCGACCCGCAGCTTCCACCTCCAGCCGGACGCGACCTGGCGACGCATGCCGGCGCCGGAGGACTGGGGCGACTCGGTCGATCACCAGGAGCGAATGGCCTCCCAGCACGCGGGGTTCCGTAACCGATGAGCCCGAAGCCTGGGAAATCCAGGGTCCGCGTGGTCCCGGCCGCCGGAGCGGTCCTGTACCGGATGGACGGCGATTCGCCGCTGTGTGCGGTCGTCCACCGACCGCGCTACGACGACTGGTCGCTCCCCAAGGGCAAGGTCGACGCCGGAGAAGCACTGCCGGTCACCGCTGTGCGCGAGATCGAGGAGGAGACGGGCTTCGCCGCCGAGCTGCGCTCCCGGATCGGGACGACCGCCTACCCCCTCAAGGAGAACACCCGTAAAGAGGTCACCTACTGGTCGGCGCTGGCCACCGGCGGTGACTTCCACCCCAACTCCGAGGTCGACGAGATCCGCTGGGTGCCCGTGGACGAGGCCAAGTGCCTCGTCTCCTACCCGCTCGACCGGAAGATCCTCACCCGCTTCGACGACGCGCCGCGCGCCCGGTCGGTCCTGCTGCTCGTCCGGCACGCCAAGGCGGGGCGCCGGAGCGAGTGGAGCGGTAACGACGACCTGAGGCCGCTGGAGAAGAACGGCCGGGTGCAGGCCGAGATGTTGGCGCCGATGCTGCGGGCGTTCGGTGTCACCCGTCTCCACAGCGCGCCTCGCGTCCGGTGCGAGCAGACGCTCGCGCCGCTGGCCGACGAGCTCGGGGCGTCGATCTCGACCGAGCCGGCGCTGAGCGACGAGGCGTACCTCGACGATCCCGTCGCGGCCGTGTCACGGCTGACCCGGATCGCCGGCGCCGAGGGGATCGCCGCGGTGTCCTCGCAGGGCACAGCCATCCCCGGGATGGTCCGCGATCTGGCCGGGCCGGCCGGCCTCGACGTGGGCGACGCGTCCACGAAGAAGGCCGGCGTGTGGGTGCTGGGGTTCGACGGCGGGACAGTGGTCCACGCCGACTACTACCCGAGCCCCCTGCCGCTGTTCTGAGGCGCGTGCGGCCCCGTCACCGGGCCGCCCGGGCCCGACCGCGGCCGGGCGGCTCAGCTGACCTTGTCGCGGAGGCCGACCCCGTTGGCGTGCAGGCCGCCGAACGACTGATGCGAGCTCGACCGCTTGGCGGCGAGCCGGCCCTCGGGCAGCGTCTCGGTGCCCTGGATGACGGACTTGAAGTACTGACCCGGCCGGAACACCGGCGAGTAGGTCGGCGGGACCGGGATCGACTCCCCGGTGTGGGGGTTGCGCGCGACGCGGGCCGCACGTGCCTTCTTCTCGAAGATGCCGAAGCCCATGATGGTGATGGACTCCCCGGACGCCACCGTCCGCACGATGATGTCGAGGGTGTTCTCCAGCGCCTCGGTGGCGAGCTGGTGGTCTCCGCCCATCCGGTCCGCCAGCTCGGCGATCAGGTCGGCTTTGTTCACGTGGGGATCCCCCTTCGGCTGAGTATGCGTGCGCGGCTTTCGCAACCGCACGGAATGAATATAAGCATAATCACACGGCCGGGCCAGGCGGGGGTCAATTCGGAGGTGACTCCGAAACATTTTTGACGCGCGTCGGTCAGCGGGGCGTGGTGACCGGTTTGAACGCCGGCCGCCGGCTCTCGAACGCCTCGATATCGTCAGCGCGCCGCAGCGTGAGGCCGATGTCGTCGAGCCCCTCCATGAGCCGCCAGCGCGTGTAGTCGTCGATGTCGAACGGTACGGTGACATCGCCCGCGGTGATCGTGCGGGTGACCAGATCCACGGTGAGCTCGATACCCGGTCGCTCGTCCATCACCTTCCACAGGAGCTCGACGTTCTCCTGCTCGACCCGGGCGGCCACGAGGCCGGACTTACCCGAGTTGCCGCGGAAGATGTCGGCGAAGCGGGACGAGACGACCACGCGGAAGCCGAAGTCCATGAGGGCCCACACGGCGTGCTCCCGCGACGAGCCCGTCCCGAAGTCCGGCCCGGCGACCAGGACGGAGGCGCGGTCGTACGGCGGGCGGTTGAGGACGAAGTCCGGCTCGTTCGCCCGCCAGGAGGAGAACAGGCCGTCCTCGAACCCGGTGCGTGTGACGCGCTTGAGATACTCGGCGGGGATGATCTGGTCGGTGTCCACGTTGGAGCGGCGCAGCGGGGCGCCGATGCCGGTGTGGGTGGTGATCGGCTCCATGAGGTGTCAGGCCCCCTTCGCGGGCTCGAGATCGGCGGGTGAGGCGAGGTGCCCGAGCACCGCGGTGGCCGCGGCGACCGACGGGCTGACGAGGTGAGTGCGCGCACCCTTGCCCTGGCGTCCCTCGAAGTTGCGGTTGGAGGTGGACGCGCACCGTTGGCCGGGCAGCAGCGAGTCGGGGTTCATGCCCAGGCACATGGAGCAGCCCGGCTGGCGCCACTCGGCGCCGAACTCGGTGAACACCCGGTCCAGGCCTTCCCGCTCGGCCTGCTGGCTCACCCGCATGGAGCCCGGCACGACGAGCATCCGCACGCCGTCGGCGATCCTCTGCCCGTCGATGACCTCGGCGACGGTGCGCAGGTCTTCGATGCGGCCGTTGGTGCACGACCCGACGAACACGACGTCGACGGGCACCTCGCGCATGGGGGTGCCGGCCCGCAGGTCCATGTACTCCAGGGCGCTCTCGGCGGCGATCCGCGCGCTCTCGTCCGTGAACGACTCCGGGTCCGGGACGGACGCGCCCAGCGGAACGCCCTGACCGGGGTTGGTGCCCCAGGTGACGAACGGGGTGAGCGCCGAGCCGTCGATCACGACCTCGGCGTCGAAGACCGCGTCGTCGTCGGTGCGCAGGCTCTCCCAGTACCGCACGGCCTCGTCCCACTCGTCGCCCGTGGGCGCGTGCGGACGGCCGCGCAGGTAGTCGTAGGTGGTCTGGTCGGGCGCGATCATGCCCGCCCGCGCGCCGGCCTCGATGCTCATGTTGCAGACGGTCATCCGGGCCTCCATCGAGAGCTTCTCGATGGCCTCGCCGCGGTACTCGATGATGTAACCCTGCCCCCCGCCGGTGCCGATCTGGGCGATGACGGCGAGGATGAGGTCCTTGCCCGTGACGCCCGGCTGCAGCTCGCCGGTGACGGTCACGGCCATCGTCTTGAACGGCCGCAGGCTGAGCGTCTGGGTGGCCATGACGTGCTCGACCTCGGAGGTACCGATACCCATGGCGATGGACCCGAACGCCCCGTGGGTGGAGGTGTGCGAGTCGCCGCACACCACCGTCATGCCCGGCTGGGTCAGGCCCAGCTGGGGGCCCACGACGTGGACGATCCCCTGGTCGAGATCGCCCATCGGGTACAGCCGGACACCGAACTCCTCGCAGTTGCGGCGCAGGGTCTCGATCTGGACGCGCGAGGTCTGGTCGGCGATGAGGTTGACGGCGCCGCCGACGATGTCGGTCGGCACGTTGTGGTCCTCGGTGGCCAGCGTGAGGTCCGGGCGGCGGAGCTGACGGCCGGCCAGGCGGAGTCCGTCGAACGCCTGAGGACTGGTGACCTCGTGGATGAGGTGGAGGTCGATGAAGATGAGGTCGGGCCCCCGGGACTCGCCCTCACCCTCTCCGCTGACCACCACGTGGTCGTCCCAGACCTTCTCGGCCAGGGTCCGCGGGCGCGTTCCACCGGTCACGGTCTCAGTCATCACGCCTCCAGTCACATCCCGGATGAGCCTCTGATGGATTCTCACCATGTAGGACGATATAGTCGAACTGTGAGACAGTATAGCGGGATCGGGGTCCTCGACAAAGCGATGACGGTGCTGCACGCGGTGGCCGAGCAGCCCTGCGTCCTGGCCGACCTCTGCGAGCGGACGGGACTGCCGCGCGCCACCGCGCACCGCCTCGCGGTGGGCCTGGAGATCCATCAACTGCTGTCCCGTGACGACGCCGGGGTGTGGAGCCTCGGGCCCGGACTGGCCAAACTCGCGGCGCACGTCTCCGACTCCCTTGCCGACGCCGCCTCCTCGGTGCTGCCGCGGCTGCGCGAGATCACCGAGGAGAGCGTCCAAGTCTACCGCCGGGACGGCGACCGCCGCATCTGCGTGGCCTCGGCCGAGCCGCCGACCGGCCTGCGGGACACGGTGCCCGTCGGTGCGGTCCTGCCCATGAGCCGCGGTTCGGGGGCCAAGGTCCTCGCCGCGTGGGCCGACCCGGCCACGCAGCGCGCGCTCCTGACCGACGCCACGTACACCGAACGCCAGCTGGCGGAGGTCCGCCGGCGTGGCTGGGCGCAGTCCGTCGCCGAGCGGGAGGCGGGCGTGGCCTCGATCTCCGCGCCCATCCGGGACTCGACGGGCACCGTGGTCGCGGCGATCTCGGTCTCCGGTCCGGTGGACCGCATCGGCCGCCGACCGGGCGTGAAGTGGGCCGCCGACCTGCTCACCGCGGCGGACGCGATCCACAAGCGGCTGTAGGGCGGCCTACCGGCACGCGGCCGACCTCAGGCGGGCCGTCGCCCGCGGACGAGCCTGTCCAACGCCCACGGCAGGCTCGAGACACTGGGCTGGCGCACGGCCGCGACGAGGTCGTCGTCGCGGGGATCGACCCGCACCACCTGGACGCCCGGACGCCGCAGTTCGCGGTACGGCCGGGGCTCGGCCCGCGCGTCCACCTCGAACCCCAGGGCGCGGATCTCCGCGCCGAGCGGCGAGTCCGCCGCGAGGGTGGCGACGGGGGTGTCGGGCCGGGCGCCGGTGCCGACGACGACGGCGAGGGCCTCGACCCCGAGCCGACGCTGACCCCGGGCCCACGCGTCGAGCGCCTCCTCGGCGGTGGCGGTCGCCGGTCCGGGATCGCGGTCGAGCGCGTCGGCCACGAGGTCGAGGTGGTCCCGCCAGCCCGGTCGACCCTGCGGGTCGACGATCACGGTCGCCAGGCGCTCGTACCCGCGTAGCTGGTCGCCGGTGACGTCCGCGGCGGCCAGGACGAAGGCGTCGACACCGAACGGCAGCAGGGACCGCAGACTGGGCAGCCCCGGGCCGTCCCATTCCGGCCGCGGCGGGGCGGGTCGCCCACGCCACGGCCGCGGTCCCGTGCCGTCGACCGCCCACGCGGCCTCCGGCTCGCGGTCGAGCGCGTGCAGGACGTCGAGATCGGCCGAGGAGAGTGCGAGGAGACGGCGCGGCGGCGCGTCCGGCGTCGGTGTCCGGACCGGCTCGGGAGGGGCGAGCGGGTCCGTCGGGGTGGCGGACGGGCTCGTCGTCGTCGCCCCCTTCTCCGCGCCGCACGCACCGAGTGCGGCGAGGGACAGGCCGGCCCCCACGGCGAGGCGGAACAGGTCACGGCGCGAGGTCACGCGGTGATCTTCGCACGCACCCCGAAATGCGGAACGTCCCGGCTCGTCAGTGACGAACCGGGACGGCCTCCCTCGTACCCCCGATGGGATTCGAACCCACGCTACCGCCGTGAGAGGGCGGCGTCCTAGGCCGCTAGACGACGGGGGCCTTGCTCGCTGCTCCACCACAGTAGCCGACAGGTGGACGCGGAACCAAATCGGGGCGCGCGGCAGACTTCACCCGGTACAAAGATGCACTCGGTCTACTTTTTCCGTTAGGATTCCTCCGTGAGCTCTCCCCCCGACGCCTCCCTGCAGGCCCCCCACGCTCCCCCTCGTGCGGACGCTCGGCGTGACGACTCCCTGCGCGACCGGAAGCGCCGCGCGACCCTCCTCGCCATCGAGGACGCCGCCACCGCGTTGGTCCTCGAGCACGGGTACGACGCGGTGACGGTCGACCAGATCTGCGCGGCCGCCGAGGTCTCCAAGCGCACGTTCTTCAACTACGTCGCCTCCAAGGAGGCCGCGGTCATCGGCGCCAGCCCGCAGGACGTCCCCGAGGCCGAGCGCGAAGACTTCCTTGACGGGGTCGATCCGGACGTCCCACGCGCGCTGATGCGGGTCTTTCTCGCAGGCTTCGCGGCCACCCGCATCGCGGACAGGGAGCAGACAGCCATGCTCGTCCAACGCCGGCGTGACATCTTCCGGGCCGAGCCGCAGCTCGGTGCTGCGCGGATGACCGCCTCGTACCGGTTCCAGATCGAACTCGTGGACCTCGTGTCCTGCCACCTCGACCGGCATCCGCGGCTGCGCCGCCTGCCCGGGGTGAGCGCCGAGGCCGAGGCGCGCGCGTGCGTCGCGCTCGTCGCCGCCTCGGCAAACCTCGGCATGGCCACCTGGCTGAACCGCGACTCCGCCTCCTTCGACGACCTCCACGCCGACTGCGCCACCGCCCTGCGCCAACTCGCAGTGCTCGTCGGCGAGCCCTCCACCGCCGCCACCACCACCACCGACGGGATCCCGCATGAGTGAGACAGACCTCCGCACCACCGCGGCACCGCCCGGTGCCGACCGCTCCCCCGCCCCGGCGCCGACGACGCACAACGTCCCGCTGGTGTTCACCTCGCTGCTGCTGGGGATGCTCATCGTGTCCCTGGGGCAGATGATCTTCGCCACCGCGCTGCCGACGATCGTCGCCGACCTCGGTGGCGTCGACCGCATGAGCTGGGTCATCACCGTCTATCTGCTCACCATGACGATCGGGCTGCCCGTGTACGGCAAGCTCGGGGACCAGATCGGGCGCAAACCCCTCTTCGTCACGGCCATCCTGCTGTTCTCCGCCGGCTCCCTCCTCGGCGCGCTGGCGTGGAACATCGATCTGCTCATCGCCGCACGCGCGGTCCAAGGGCTCGGCGGCGGCGGCCTGATGGTCCTCTCCCAGGCGATCGTCGCCGATGTCGTCCCCGCCCGGCAGCGCGGCCGGTACATGGGCGTCATGGGCGCCGTCTTCGGGCTGTCCTCCGTCCTCGGCCCGCTCCTCGGCGGATTCTTCACTGAGGGGCCCGGCTGGCGGTGGGCGCTGTGGTTCAACCTCCCCGTGTGTCTGATCGCCCTCGTCGTGGCCGTCGT
The DNA here is from genome assembly GCF_001570845.1 of Dietzia papillomatosis NBRC 105045. Taxonomy (NCBI): domain Bacteria; kingdom Bacillati; phylum Actinomycetota; class Actinomycetes; order Mycobacteriales; family Dietziaceae; genus Dietzia; species Dietzia papillomatosis. The sequence goes on from NZ_BCSL01000010.1 coordinate 64,642, forward strand.
CTGGCTGCGCCTGCCCAACCGCGGCAGCGGACGCCGCACCGACTGGCCCGGCACGGTGCTCATGGCCATCGGCACCACCGCACTCATCCTCCTCTCGTCGTGGGGCGGCAACCGTTACGACTGGACCGACCCGGTCATCCTCGGCATGGGCGCGCTGTTCCTCGTGTGCGCCGTGGCCTTCGTCCGGGTCGAGCGTCGCTCCCCTCACCCGCTGATCCCGATGACACTGTTCGCCGAGCGCAACTTCTCGGTCTCCACCGCCGCCGGGCTCCTGATCGGCGTCGCGATGTTCGGGTGCATGGCCTACCTGCCGACGTACATCCAGATGGTCCACGGTCTCGGCCCCACCGCGGCCGGCCTCATGATGATCCCCATGATGATCGGCATGATGGGCACCTCCATCGTCGTCGGCAACATCGTCAGCCGCACCGGCCGCTACAAGTGGTACCCCGTCGTCGGCACGCTCATCATGGCCGTCGGGCTCTGGCTCATCGGCTCGCTGCAGGCCGGTGACACCCTCGTCCACCTCGGCGTGGTGCTCTTCGTGTTCGGTTTCGGACTCGGCCTGTGCATGCAGCTGCTCGTGCTGATCGTCCAGAACGCGTTCGCCATCACCATGGTCGGCACCGCGACCGCGTCCAACAACTTCTTCCGCCAGATCGGCGGCACGATGGGTTCGGCCATCGTCGGCTCGCTGTTCGTCAGCCGGCTCGCCGACCTCATGGGCGAGCGCGTCCCCGCGGCCGCTGCCGAGCTAGGCCCCGAGGGCGCCCGGGTCGCCGAGACCTTCGCCAACGGTGCGGGCGCCAACTCCATGAGCCCCGAGATCCTGGCCGGGCTGCCGGGCCCGCTGCACGACGCGATCGTCGGGGCGTACAACGACGCCCTGGTGCCGATCTACCACATGGTCGTCCCGCTCATCCTCGTGGCGACCGTGCTGCTGTTATTCGTCCGTGAGGACACCCTCAAGGAGACGGTCGACTGACCGTGCCCGCGGCGCACGCACCGGTGCGCCCGCCCCGACCGCGGTCCGCCGCCCTCACCCCCTCACCCCCGTGCCCGCGCTCACCGCGCGCCGGCGCGGGGGTGAGGAGTCCGACACGGGATCCGTACGCACGACACACGGCCCCGTCACGCGGCGTCACTAGCGTCCGACGAGTGACCACGCCTCACCTCACCGCTCCCGACCACACCGCCTCCCACCAGACCGTGCTGCGGTTCCTGGCCGCCCCGACCGACGTCGGGACGGGTACCCAGGTCCATACCGGCCGCATCCTCGAGTGGATCGACAAGGCCGCCTACGCGCTGGCCGCGGGATGGTCGGGTGGGTACGCCGTCACGGCCTACGTCGGCAACGTCCGTTTCTCCCGCCCGATCGCCTCCGGGGACCTCGTGGAGGTGTCCGCCCGGCTCGTGCACACGGGCACCTCCTCCATGCACATCCAGTGCGACGTCCGCGCCTGCGATCCCGCACGCACCGGGTACCGGCACTGCGCCGAGTGCCTGGTCGTCTTCATCGCCGTCCGCGACGGCGCGCCCACCCCGGTCCCCGCCTGGCGGCCCGCCTCGAGCCTGGAGATCCACGAGTCCGACGAGGCGGTCATGCGCATCGGGCTGCGCAAGGACATCGAGCGCGCGATGGCGCAGCAGGTCTACTCCGAGGCCGGCACCGCCCCGCGATCGACGCTGCGCCTGCTCGCCGCCCCCTCGGACGTCAACTGGGGAGGCAACGCCCACGGTGGACGGATCATGGCGTGGATCGATGACGCGGCGAACCTGTGCGCGGCCCAGTGGTCGGGTACCCCGTGTACCTCGGTGTACGCGGGCGGGGTGCGCTTCTACCATCCGGTACGGATCGGGGACGTGGTGGAGGTGGAGGCCCGCCTGCTGCACACCGGCCACGAGACCATGCACGTCTCCGTGCACGTGCGCTCCGGGGCGGCCACCTCGTCCGCCCGCACGCTCAGCACGCACTGCCTCACCGTCTGCGCCGCCCTGGGCGCGGACGGGCGCCCCACCCCGGTCGCGCGGTGGTCCCCCGTGTCCGCCGAGGACCACGCCCTGGACGCCCACGCACGCGACCTCGTCCGGCTGCGGGCGCGGGGACGGTCCTCGAGGCGGGCGCCCGCCTCAAGCTGAGCGATGCCGCCCGAAATGCGGAAGACGCCCGGAGCGATGTGCTCCGGGCGTCGTCACGGTGTACCCCCGATGGGATTCGAACCCACGCTACCGCCGTGAGAGGGCGGCGTCCTAGGCCGCTAGACGACGGGGGCTAGGACACGGATCCACAGGGGATCCGCTGTGAGCACTCGCGTGGAGCACTCCGCTGGCCTACCAGGACTCGAACCTAGAACGGCTGAACCAGAATCAGCTGTGTTGCCAATTACACCATAGGCCACTATTTTCACTTCTCCGCCGCTCTTCAGCGACCTCGAAGAGACTACCAAACCTCTGTGGGTGAATAGCAAATCGCCTGGTCAGTGGCCTCGTTTCTTCGACGGCTGGATTCGGCCACGCCCGTCATCCGTCGACGGGCGCGGCCGCTCTCATCAGCCGGCGACCGGTGCCGAGCGCAGACGGGACAGCGTCGCCTCACGGCCGAGCAGCTCGATGGACTCGAACAGCGGGGGCGAGATGTGCGAACCCGTCACCGCCACCCGGACCGGGCCGTAGGCCTTGCGCGGCTTGATGCCCAGGCCGTCCACCAGGGCCCCGGACAGCGCGGCCTCGATGGCGGGCGCCGTCCACTTCTCGAGAGAGCCGAGGGCGGCGATCGCCGCGTCGACGACCTCACGCGACCCGGGCTTGAGGTTCTTGGCCGCGGACTGCGGGTCCACCGTGAACTCCGACTCGTCCACCAGCAGGAAGCGGATCAGCTTCCAGGCGTCCGACAGAACCACGATGCGGGTCTGTAGCAACTCCGCCACGACCGCCCACCGTTGCTGGTCGAAGTCCTCCGGCAGCGTCAGTCCGTCCTGGGCCGGGTGGGCGACGAGGTACTCGCGCAGACGCCGTGCGAACTCGTCGGTCGGCAGCTGCCGGATGTGCTCGGCGTTGATCGCGTCGGCCTTCTTCTGGTCGAAGCGGGCCGGGTTCGCGTTGACCTGCCGGACGTCGAAGGCGTCGACCATCTCCTGGAGTGAGAACACGTCGCGGTCCTCTGACAGGCCCCACCCGAGCAGCGCCAGGTAATTGAGCAGGCCCTCGGGCAGCATGCCTCGGTCCCGGTGCAGGAAGAGGTCCGACTCGGGGTCGCGTTTCGAGAGCTTCTTGTTGCCCTCACCCATGACGAACGGCAGGTGACCGAACTCGGGCACACCGTCGGCCACGCCGATGCGCTCGAGGGCGCGGTACAGGGCGATCTGCCGCGGGGTGGAGCTGAGCAGGTCCTCGCCGCGCAGGACGTGCGTGATCTTCATGAGGGCGTCGTCGACGGGGTTGACCAGCGTGTAGAGCGGGATCCCGTTGGCGCGGGTGAGCGCGAAATCGGGGACCGTGCCGGCCTTGAAGGTCGTCTCGCCGCGGACGAGGTCGTTCCAGGACAGGTCCTCGTCCGGCATCCGCAGGCGGATCACCGCTCCGCGACCCTCGTCGCGGAAGGCCTGCTTCTGCTCCTCGGTGAGGTCGCGGTCGTACCCGTCGTAGCCGAGCTTGGGGTCGCGTCCGGCCGCCCGGTGCCGGGCCTCTACCTCCTCGGGGGTGGAGAAGGACTCGTAGGCCTCCCCCGCATCGATGAGCCGGCGCACGACGTCGAGGTGCAACTCACGCCGCTCCGACTGGCGGTACGGCGCGTACGGACCGCCGACCTCGGGCCCCTCGTCCCAGTCCAATCCGAGCCACCGCAGCGCGTCGAGGATCGCCTGGTAGGACTCCTCGGAGTCGCGCGCGGCGTCGGTGTCCTCGATCCGGAAGACGAACGTCCCACCCGTGTGCCGGGCGTGCGCCCAGTTGAACAGTGCCGTCCGCACGAGCCCCACGTGGGGTGTGCCGGTGGGCGACGGACAGAAGCGGACGCGGACATCGGAGGCTGTCATGAGGCCCATCCTAGAGACGGTCCCGGCTCGCACCCCCGTCGAGGACCGGCCTAGGATCAGCGGGTACCCGTGGCAGGCGCCTGCAGGACGGCGCCCCACGGACCGAACCGAGTCGAGGGAGGCGAGCCGTGGCGTCAGGGCTCCACCCCGACGTCGGACGACCAGTCACAGCCCCGGACTTCCTGCTCTCGCGGCCGACCGGCTCGCTGCGCACGCAGGGCGCCCTCGCCGCGTTCACCGATCCCGCCGACGCCGCACTGGCCCTTCGTTCGGGCTCCTGCGGACTCGTAGTGGGTGCGATCGGTTTCGAGCCGGACGCACCGGCCGCGCTCGTGGAGCCCGACGTCGTGGTGCGCACCGACGGCCCGCTCGAGCCGCCTGCGTATTTCCGCGCGATGCGGACCCGCGCCCACATCGCCGAGGAGGTGCCCACGGCGGCAGAGCACCGGGCGCGTGTCGCGACCGCGATCGCGGGCGTGCGCGCCGGTGAATTCGACAAGGTGGTGTTGGCCCGCGCGGTGCGACTAGCGGCGGACGAGCCGATCGATCCCCACGCGGTGTGCGCCGCCCTCATCGACTCGAGCCCCTCGGCCGACGGGTATCTCGTCGACCTCTCCCCCGCCGGCGGTCGCTACTCGGGCCGCGTCCTGGTGGGTTCCAGTCCCGAATTGCTCGTCCGTCGCCGGGGTGACCTGGTGGAGTGCCACCCGTTGGCCGGATCCGCGCCCCGTTCCGCTGACCCCGCCGCCGACCAGGCCGCGGGCCGCGCGCTGCGGGCCTCCGGGAAGGATGCCTCCGAGCACGCCTTCGTCGTGGACTCGCTGGCCCGGTCACTCGGGCCGGTGTGCACCGACCTGGAGATCCCCGAGCACCCTTCGTTGACGTCGACCCGGGAGATGTGGCACCTCGGGACCCGGATCCGGGGGCGCATCGCCGACCCCAGGACCACCGCTCTGGACCTGGCCCTGGCCGTCCACCCCACCCCCGCGGTGTGCGGGACGCCGACGGACGCGGCCCGCCGCCTCATCGCGGGGATCGAGGGCGACCGGGGGTTCTACGCAGGTGCGGTCGGGTGGTCCGACTCCGGCGGTGACGGCGACTGGATGGTCACCATCCGGTGCGTCGAGATCGACGCGGACCGCGCCGGGGCCGTCGCCTGGGCCGGGGGCGGGCTCGTCTCCGACTCCCAGCCCGACGACGAGGTAGCGGAGACCGGGGCCAAGCTGCGGACAGTCCTGCGGGCGGTCGGCGCCGCGTAGGCCACCGGAGGCCGGGCCCGCCCCGGCGCAGCCTAGGCCGCCGGGGTGGAGCCCGGCGGCACGCGGGTGGGCTACCTGTCGACGACCGGGTTGGTCAGCGCACCGATGCCCTCGATCTCCACGGTGACGCGGTCACCGGGCAGCATCGCCCCGACGCCTGCCGGGGTGCCGGTGAGGATGACGTCCCCGGGCAACAGGGTCATGACCCGGCTGACGTACTCGATGATCTCGCCGACGGTGTGCATGAACTGTGAAGTGTTGCCGTCCTGGCGCAGCTCGCTGGTCCCGTTCTCGTGCGTGAGGGTGGTGCGGACGTCGAGTCCGTTGGGGTCGAGGTCGGTGACGATCCACGGACCGAGCGGGCAGAAGGTGTCGTAGCCCTTGCCCCGCGTCCACTGTCCGTCGGAGAGCTGCTGGTCGCGCGCGGTGACGTCGTTCGCGCAGGTGTAGCCAAGGATGACCTCGTGCGCGCGGGCGGCGGCGACGTCGCGGCACGGCTGCCCGATCACGACGGCGAGCTCGCCCTCGTGGTCGACCCGCTCGGAGCTCGGCGGGTACGCGATGGCCGCCTCGGGGCCGACGACCGAGGTGTTGGGCTTGAGGAAGATCAACGGCTCGGCGGGCGCCGGCGATCCCATCTCCTCGGCGTGGTCGGCATAGTTCTTGCCGACGCACACGATCTTCGACGCCAGGATGGGCGCGAGGAGACGCACGTCGGCCAACGGCCACTCCCGGCCGGTGAACTCGGGGGTACCGAACGGGTGCTCGGAGATCTCGGCACAGGTCAGCGAGGAGGGGTCGGCGATGTCCCCACGGACCTCGACGAAGGCGAACCCCTGCGGATGGGCGATACGGGCGAGACGCATACCGCGATCCTAGGGCGTACGGAGGTCACGTAGGACGCGTGCCCCACGGTCGCGGAGCTCGGCCACCTGTGCGAGGTACAGCTCAGCGCAGGCGAGCGCGTCGACGGCCGCGTCGTGCGCGCGGTACCGGGGAAGCCCGTAGCGTCCCCGGGCACCCCACAGGCGCAGCTCGTCGGGCGAGGGATCCGCCGTGAACCCCATGTCGATCCCTCCGCCGAGGATCCGTCGCTGCAACTCGAGTGTGTCGACGGCCTCCAGCGGCGGGCGTACCCCGTACACGCGCCGACACAGCACGCCGAGGAAGTCCACCTCGATCGTGCTGTAGTGCGCAAGCAGGACGCGTCCGGTCAGGGCGGTGAGCACCCGGTCGAGCACCTCCGCGACCCCGGACCCGTGCGCCACATCGTCGTCGGTGAGGCCGTGCACGGTGGCGCTCTGGCCCACCCCGCCGTCGTCCCCCGACCGGCCGTCCGACCGCAGCACCATCGAGCCTGCCCCGCGCAGCACGATCCGGTCCCCGTCGACCGGGACGAATCCCACCGACACGACCCGGTCACGTCGTGGGTCGAGTCCCGTCGTCTCCACGTCCACGGCCAACAACCGCACCTCGTCGAGCGGTGTGGCGGGGCCCGGCGGCGGTGTCCGCAGGAAGGCGCCGAGCGGGCCGTCGGGCACCCGACGCGCCGCGCGCCGCCGGCGGGCGGCCGACGTCAGTCTGCCCAGTCCCGTCACATCTGCCCCACCCGGTACTGGATGGCCAACGCGGACTGCGCGGCCGCGATGATGCGGAACGCCGCCCGCAGGCGGTGGCGGTCCATCGTGCCGAGGCTCGACGGGTCGACGTGGTTGTCCAGGTCGAGTCCCTCGGCGATCTGGCGCGCGTGGTGGCGGTAGGCCAGACCCCTGAGGAATCGGATCGCGCCGGCGAGGTTCTCGGCGTCCGTCCGGGCGAGCACCCCGGCGGCCGCCGCGGCCTCGAGCCGGCCCAGCGTGGAGACCTCCGACAGCCCGGCCGACAGCGCGTGCAGCCGGGCAATCTGGACGACGGGTGCGATGCCGCCCGCCTTGATGTCCAGCGTGTTGCGGTACTCCCCCCGGCGCGCGACCACAAGGCCCCGGAAGAACCCGAGGGGCGGTTGCCAGTCGCAGGCGATCCGTGCCAGGTGGGCGAGGAACCGCCGGCTCCCCCGGGATCTGGAGAGCATCTCGCAGCGGACCCGGTCCACCAGACGCTCGGCCCCGTGGACGGCGCGGATGTCGAAGAACACCTGACTGTTCAGGACGGCCTCGGGGTCGGGCGCGCCCACCCAGTCCCGCACCCGTCGTTCCCAGTCGGACGCGGTTCGTCGCCACTGCGGGTTGCTCGCCATCACGTCGCCCGGGCACCGCGGGAAGCCCGCCCGGTCCAGGCCGTCGCAGACCTGGTCGGTGAGTGCGGCGAAGTAGTCGTGGGCGCCCGGGACCGTGTCGGCGGCGTCGTCGAGGATCAGGGCGTTGTCCTGGTCGCTGGAGGCGCCGAGTTCCCCGCGGGCCTGCGAGCCGAGTCCGACCCAGCAGTAGTCGGTGGGCGGCGGACCGAGGTCGGCCTCGGCCAGGGCGAGCAGTCTCCGGGTGGCGGCGTCGGCGGTGGCGGTGATGACCCGACCGATGTCCTGGGGTGCGGTCCCGCGCCGCACGAATTCACCGATCAGCGGCAGGAGCCGTTCCGCCAGCCGGGCGACCGTATCGGCGTCCGGGGCGCGGGAGATCCGCGCGGCGAGGTAGACGGGGTCGGCCTGTGCGAGCCGGAGCAGGTCGCTCGTGGTGACCATCCCCATCGGCGCCCCGTCCTGGCACACGGGTAGATGGTGGACCCCGCGGTCCATCTGGAGCAGCGTGGCGTCGAACGCCCGGGTGTGGGCGTCCACCGTCACCGGGTCGGGGGTCATGATGGTCGCGACCGGGGCCTCGGGGTCCCCGCTCACGGCGACGACCTTCGCGCGGAGGTCGCGGTCGGTGAAGATCCCCACCACGCGCCCGGCCTCGACCACCACCAGCGCCGACACCCGCTCCCTCGTCATGATCTGTGCGGCCTCCCGGATGGGGGTGTCGGGCCCCACGGTGACCGCGTCCCGCGTGAGCAGCTCCCCCACCGGCGTGCCGAGGGCGTCGCCGCCGGACGCGGCGACGCGGACGGAGGCCAGATCCTGGCGGATGCGGTCGCTGCGTGCGCCGAAGAAGGCGCGCAGGGCGGGATGCCCGGCGGCCAGCTCGTCGAACACCTCGCGGGGCATCTCGAGGAGAAGGGTGTCCGCCGAGGCGACCATGAGGTAGCGCGACAGGCGGGACTCGGTGAGGGTCGAGTAGCCGAAGCAGTCGCCCTCGTCGCGCGCGTCCAGCAGGGTGCCGTCGGGATCGCACACCTCGACGGCGCCGGTGCGGATGATGTGCAGGTAGTCGTTCGGCGTCCCCGGCTCGATGATCACCGAGCCGCGGCGGTGGTACCGCTGGGACAGCAGGGCGGGAAGCCGGTCGAGTTGCTCCGACGGCAGCGCGTCGAAGGGTGCGCAGCGGGCGAGGAAGTCGCGCACCTCGGCCAGTTCCACGTCCACGCCTCCACTGTGGACGCCGACGGCCCGCGGTGTGATCGCTTCACGCGATTCACACCCGCGGGCCGTCGGGGTGGGACGGGTCCCGGCGTGCCGACGCCGGGGAGGCGGTCCGGGCTAGGCGCTGACCGCGGCGACGATCCGGTCGCCCACCTCGGAGGTGACGACGGGTGCGTCGCCGCGCGAACCGAGGTCGGCCTCGACGGCGGCCTCGACGCGCGCGGCCTCGTCCTCCTTGCCGAGGTGGCGCAGGAGTAGGGCCACCGACAGGATGGCCGCGGTCGGGTCGGCCGTGCCCTCGCCGGCGATGTCCGGAGCCGAACCGTGGACGGGCTCGAACATCGACGGGTTGGTGCCGGAGGCGTCGATGTTGCCGGACGCCGCGGTGCCGATCCCGCCGGTGACGGCCGCGGCGAGGTCGGTGATGATGTCGCCGAAGAGGTTGTCGGTGACGATCACGTCGAAGCGCGCGGGGTCGGTGACCAGGTAGATGGTCGCGGCGTCGATGTGGCAGTAGTCCACCTCGACACCCGGGAACTCGGGCGCGACCTCGTTGACCGTCCGCTGCCACAGGCCACCGGCGTTGACCAGCACGTTGGTCTTGTGGACCAGCGTGAGCTTGCCGCGGCGGACCTGCGCGCGGGCGAACGCGTCGCGGACGACGCGCTCCACGCCGAAGCGGGTGTTGACCGACGTCTCGGTCCCGATCTCCTGCGGGGTGCCGACGCGGATCGCGCCACCGTTGCCGGTGTAGAGGCCCTCGGTGCCCTCGCGCACCACCACGAAGTCGATCTCACCGGGGTCCTTCAGCGGCGTGGCCGAGCCCGGGAACAGCCGCGAGGGACGGAGGTTGACGTGGTGGTCGAGAGCGAACCGCAGCGGGAGCAGCATGCCGCGTTCGAGCACGCCGGCCGGCACGGAGCGCGGGTCGCCGATGGCGCCCAGCAGGATGGCGTCGTGCTCCTTGAGGCTGGCGATGTCGGCGTCGGTGAGGGTCTCGCCGTTGCGCAGGTAGCGGCGGGCCCCGAGGTCGTACTCGGTCGTGGAGACGTCGGGCACCAGCGCGTGGAGGACCTTGAGCGCCTCGGCGATGACCTCGACGCCGATGCCGTCTCCGGGGATGACTGCGAGCTTCATGACGGTGTGGATTCCTTTGCTGCTCGTCAGTCGAGGTTGATCTGGGTGGCGGTGGCGCCGAGGTCGGAGACGATCCGGTCGATCGTCGGCTCGGCGACCGCACGGTCCACGCGCAGGATGAGCGACGCGCCCTCACCGGTGGCGTCCTGGCTCAGGGCGGCGGCCTGGATGTCGATGCCCTCGCCGCCGAGGATCGAGCCCACCTTGCCGAGCACACCCGGGCGGTCGGAGTAGTGGACGAAGAGGTTCTGGCCCTGGGCGCGCAGATCGAAGCCACGCTCGTTGATCCGGACGATCTTCTGCACCTGGTCCAGGCCCGAGAGGGTCCCGGTGACCTTCCCGGTGGAACCGTCGGCCGCGACGGCCGTGACGGTGACCGTGCTGCGGTAGGACTTGGACTCGCTGCGGGTCTCGACCGAGTGCGTGACGCCGCGCTGCTCGGCCATCTGGCCGACGTTGACGAACGTGGCCGGCTCGTCGGTGATGGCGGAGAACAGGCCGCGCAGGGCGGCCAGGCCGAGGACGTCGACCTGCTCGGCGGCGAGCTCGCCGGCGACCTCGACGTTGACGGTGGTGGGCACGCCCGGGCACAGGTGGCCGGCAATGAGGCCGACCTTGCGGACGAGGTCGAGCCAGGGGGCGACCTCGTCGCCGACCGGGCCGCCGGAGACGTTGACGGCGTCGGGCACGAACTCGCCGCGGAGCGCGAGCAGGACGCTGCGCGCGACGTCCGTACCGGCGCGGTCCTGGGCCTCGGCGGTGGAGGCGCCCAGGTGCGGGGTGACGACGGTGTTCTCGAGCTCGAACAGCGGCGAGTCGGTGCAGGGCTCGGTGTCGAACACGTCGAGCGCGGCGGCGCGGACCTTGCCGGACTTCAGGGCGTCGACGAGGGCGTCCTCGACGATGAGGCCGCCGCGGGCGGCGTTGACGATCACGACGCCGTCCTTGGCACGGGCGAGACGCGCGGCGTCGAACAGGCCGGCGGTCTCCTTGGTCTTGGGCAGGTGCATCGTGATGATGTCGGCCCGGGAGACCAGCTCGTCGATGTCCACGAGCTCGATGCCCAGCTGCGCCGCGCGGGCGGCCGGCAGGTAGGGGTCGTAGGCGATGATGTGGGTCTCGAACGCCGCCAGGCGCTGGGCCACGAGCTGCCCGATGCGCCCCAGGCCCACGACACCGACGGTCTTGCCGAGCAGCTCGACGCCGTTGAAGGAGCTGCGCTTCCAGGTGTGCTCGCGCAGCGTCCGGTCGGCGGCGGGGATCTGGCGGCAGGCGGCCATGAGCAGCGCGACGGCGTGCTCGGCGGCCGAGTGGATGTTGGAGGTGGGCGCGTTGACCACCATGACGCCGCGCTCGGTGGCGGCGGGGATCTCGACGTTGTCCAGGCCCACGCCGGCGCGGCCGATGATCTTGAGGTTGGGCGCGGCGGCGAGCACCTCGGCGTCGACGGTCGTCGCGGAGCGCACGAGCAGGGCGTCGGCGTCGGCGACGGCCTCGAGGAGCTTCGGACGATCCGGGCCGTCCACCCAGCGGACCTCCACGGCGTCGCCGAGCGCGTCGACGGTCGACTGGGCGAGCTTGTCGGCGATGAGGACGACGGGACGTCCGGATGCTGTCACAGTGGGATCTCCTCGGTGTCAAAACGGTCAGGGCCAGTCTAGGCCACCTGTCACCGCCGTCGATCAGTGGCCGGTGCGGCCCGGGCCGCCTACCGTGGCGGGGAGTCCGGCCCGACGGTCGCGCCCCATCCGGCCGCCGTCGTGGCACGGGCACGCCGACGAACACACCGACGAGCACACCGCCGCGCGACGAACGGAAAGCCCTGATGCCCCGCAGCCCCCGGTCGACACCGTCCCCGGTCCGATTCCCTGACCCGTGGTTGCCGGTGGTGGCGCCGGCGCGGGGCGCGACGGCGGTGGCGACGTATCTGCGGGCGCACCTGTACGGCGCGGCCGTGGGCCGCAGCATCCTCGACCGCTGTATCAGCGCCGTGGAGCCGGCCGACCGCGTGCGGTTGGTGCCGCTGCGCGCGGAGTTCGACCGGGAGATCGACACCGCCGCGGCTCTGCTGCGGCGCCTGTCGCCGTGGGGCGCGCCGGGTCGCGGACTCCTCAGGGCGTCGTCCGTGGTGACGCTCGCCGCGTTGCCCGTGGGACCGGTGTTGCGCGATCCGTTGGCGCGGCTCGCCGTCCTGGAGACGCTCCGCACCCTGGTGGTGGCCAAGCGCTCGATGTGGGAGCTGCTCGCGGCGTCGTGGGTCGCCGACGACCCGGCGCCCGGCGGTGACGACGACGACGAGTTCGGCGTCCACGACACCGGCCGGCTGCTGCGGGGTCTCGCGGAACAGGCCCGGGCGCAGGAGGAGTTACTGGAACAGTTGCGCCGCACCTACGGCCTGGCGGTCTTCGGGTGAGCGCCGCCGGGATCGTGCGCGCGGACGTCGTCGTGGTGGGCTCGGGCCCGAGCGGTCTGGCGGCGGCCGTGATGTGCGCGCGTGCCGGGCGGAAGGTCGTGGTCCTCGAGGCGCAGGACACCATCGGCGGCGGCTGCCGGACTCTGCCGATGTCCGACGTCGCCGGCGACATCCCGGACGATCTCGCCGACGGCCTGTTCGTGGACCCCTGTTCGGCCGTGCACCCGATGGCGGGGGCCTCGCCGTTCTTCCGCGACTTCGACCTGGCGGCCCACGGCGTCGAGCTGGCCGTGCCCGCGGTGCAGCTCGGGCACGCCCTGCCGGGCCGGGACGCGATCGTCGTGCCGTCCGGCCCCTCCCCCGCGACCCTCGCCGAGGGGTTGGGTTCGCGCGAGGAGGCCGACCGGTGGTGGAGCGTGATGGGCCCGCTGGGCCGCCGCGCCGAGGACGTGGTCGCGGCCGCCCTGTCCGATCAGCGCTCGATCCCGCCCGTGGCGGCGACGGCGGCGCTCGCCGGCGCCTTCCTGCGGGCGCATCCCCGCGGCGGGGTCGCCGATCCTCTCGGCCCGGACGGCCGGACGCTGCTGTCCGGTATCTCGTCCCACGCCATCACCCCGCTGACGTCCCCGGCCGCGACGGGCGTCGGGCTCGTCCTGGGCGCGCTGCTGCACTCCCCGCGCGGATGGGGTCTGCCCGTCGGCGGCAGCGGCGCGATCACGGCTGCCCTGGCCGATGCCGTGCGGGACGCGGGGGGCGAGATCCACACGGGCGTCACCGTCGACTCGCTCGCGCGACTCGACGCCCGCGACGTGGTGTTCAACACCTCGTCGAGGATCCTCGGCCGGATCCTGCTGGCGTCATCGCCGTCACCCGCCGTTGCGCGCCGCGCACGGAAGCTCATGGAGGCGCCGATGGGCGGCGCGGCCGCGAAGGTCGACCTCGTCCTATCGGGCCCTGTGCCGTGGCGGGACGAGCGCCTCGCCCGGGCGGGCACCGTTCATCTGGGCGGGGACTCGCAGGCGCTGGCCGTCGCCGAGCGCGAGGTGGCCGCCGGCCGCCACGCCGAGCGCCCGATGATCCTCGTCTCGCAGCCGTGGGTGACCGACCCCGGCCGCATCGCCCCGGACGGCCGGCGGCCACTGTGGACCTACGCCCACGTCCCCGCCTACTCCGGCCGCGACCAGACCGAGCAGGTGCTCGCCGCGCTGGAGGAGGTCGCACCGGGAGTGCGCGACGTCGTACTCGCCACCCACTGCACGCCCGCGGACCGGATGGCCGAACACAACGCCAACAACGCCGGCGGGGACATCGCGGCGGGACGGGTGGACCTGCGGGGTCTGGTCGCGCGCCCGGTGCCGCGGGTCGACCCGTTCGCCACGCCCGTCCCCGGCGTCTGGCACGCCTCGGGCTCCACGCCGCCCGGGCCCGGCGTGCACGGGATGGCCGGCCGGCACGTGGCGGACCGGATCCTCGGCCGCTGACCACCTCGCCGGCGACGTCACCTCGGGCAGGTCTGCCGGGTCACTGATAGGACACGAACCACGGGCGCGGCCGCACGGCCATCGTCTGCTCGGGCGTGAACGTGGGCGTGTCCTCGTCGTAGAAGTTCTTCCAGGCCATCCAGATGTCGGGAGAGAGCCCGCTGCGCAGGACGTCCCACGTCTCCATCTTGAGCTGCGGCGTGCCGTGGCCGTCCGCGTGCAGGGCGATCGCCACCTCCGCGCGGGAGGTGTCTATCCGGTCGCGGTTGCTGATCATGGCCATGCTAAACTGGTGGAGGATGAGCAGCTTCTGCGGTCCCCCGCTGTCGCGGGTCAGGTCCGCCAGCCAGTGGATCACCCGGTTGATCTCCTCGGCGTCCACCGACCCGATCTGCGCGCCCGGCTGCTGGCCCGGCTTCAGTTTCCACTCGGGGTCCAGCGCCAGCCCTACGCCGGGCCGGCGCAGCAGGTCCTCGAAGATCTTCGCCTGGTCGACCATGTCGGCCATCCCCGGCTGCAGGTCGATCACCGCGTACCCGCCGGCCTCGGTGATCGCGTCGACGAGCGGGACGAAGATCTCCGGGTCCCACTCGTTGGTGAAGTTGCCGTCGGCTCCCGGTCCGCCCGCGGCGACCGTCCCGATGATCTCGAACGCCGGGACCACCGGTTCCGGCGAAAAGGGTTGGTACTGGTCGACCAGAGTCTGCACACGCGCCACACTCTCGGCGGGGCCCTGCTCGCCGAGGATGCCCAGCGCAGGGGTGATGGGCGAGCCGTAGGCGGCCACGAAGCGACGCCCGGGGAACATGAGCTGCCCGCCGCCCGGGAGCTCGGGCACCGTGCGGGCGGTCTCGACGCGATCGCCGAGCTCCTGCTCGGTCCCCCACCCGGGGCCGAGTGCGTAGACCGCGTCGGCGTCCCGCACTGCCTCGACCGACCCGCCGTCGACCCGGGGATCCGGTGCCCGGAGGTGGGACACCGCCGCACCCGCGGCCACGGCCGTCGCGATCGATGCGACGGGGGTCCGGTCGTGGACGAGCACGCTCGGGGCGTCGTCGCCGTCCCATGCGGGTGCACCCGGCTCGAACGGCTCTGCCGCACCCTCGCCGCCTCCGGCGGCATCCGCGCCGCCGCCCGCGGTGTTCGGACCGCCGATCGTCATCAGCGCCGGCGCGCCGGGTGACTGGTGGACCGTGACGTCGTCGATCCGGTCGCCGGGGACCTCCAGCTCGGAATCGAAGGTGATCCCGGTCAGCTCCTCGAGCCCCGGCCGGTCGGTCGGGGAATCGACCACCTCGCCGTCGTCGTATCCGAACGACACCGCGCCGACCCGGAGCACCCGCTCGGCGCCGAGTCGCGACACCTCGTCGGCCAGGCCCGCCTCGCCGCCCGGAACGGCGGTGAGCATCGGGGCGCGCAGGCCCACGGCGACCGACGCTGCGGTGGCCTGGGCGGCCTCGTCCGGCGCGGCCACCACGACCACCGGCGCGGACTCCACCAGCAGTCGCGTGGCCTCCACACCCGAGCCGTCGGCGTCGGTGGCGATCCGGACCCCGTCCGCCTCGACCGCCCGCATCCCCGGGGCGTCACCGTCCTCCGTCGACCCACAGGCCACCGTCGTGGCGGCCAGGGAAAAGGCGAGGACCGCCGCACCCACACCTCGGTTGATGTGACGCACGGCGGTCCTCCTAAAGTTGTCGGGAATCGATCCCGGTGGACCCTACAGGGGCCTCACACGAGATGCTTCCGCAACACTCAGGCGGTCTCCGTGATGGGACGGTCGACCCAGCTCATGAGGTCGCGCAGCTTCTGGCCGGTGACCTCGATCGGGTGCTCCGCGTTCTCCTTGCGCAGCGCCTCGAGCTCCTTGTTGCCGCCCTCAACGTTGGCCACGAGGCGCTTGGTGAACTCGCCGTTCTGGATGTCCGCGAGGATCTCCTTCATGCGCTCCTTGGTGCCGGCGTCGATGACGCGCGGGCCGGAGAGGTAGCCGCCGAACTCCGCGGTGTCGGACACCGAGTAGTTCATGCGGGCGATGCCGCCCTCGTACATGAGGTCCACGATGAGCTTGAGCTCGTGGAGCACCTCGAAGTAGGCCAGCTCGGGCTCGTACCCGGCCTCGACCATGACCTCGAAGCCCGTCTTGACGAGCTCCTCGGTGCCTCCGCACAGCACGGCCTGCTCACCGAACAGGTCGGTCTCGGTCTCGTCCTTGAAGGTGGTCTTGATGACGCCGGCGCGGGTGCCGCCGATCGCCTTGGCGTAGGACAGCGCGAGCGCCTCGCCCTCGCCCTTGGGGTCCTGCTGCACGGCGATGAGCGCCGGGACGCCCTTGCCGTCGACGAACTGACGACGCACGAGGTGGCCGGGGCCCTTCGGCGCGACCATCGCGATGGTGACGTTCTCGGCCGGCTTGATGAGGCCGAAGTGGATGTTGAGGCCGTGGCCGAAGAACAGCGCGTCGCCGTCGTTCAGGTTGGGCTCGATGTCGTCGGCGTAGATCTGCGCCTGCGAGGTGTCGGGGGCGAGCAGCATGACGACGTCGGCCCACTTGGCGGCCTCGGACGCGGTCATGACCTTGAGGCCGGCCTCCTCGGCCTTCTCGCGGGACTTGGAGCCCTCGCGCAGGCCGATCACGACCTCGACACCGGAGTCGCGCAGGCTCAGCGAGTGCGCGTGGCCCTGCGAGCCGTAGCCGATGACGGCGACCTTGCGGCCCTGGATCAGCGACAGGTCCGCCGAATCGTCGTAGAACATCTCCACTGCCATGGTGGATTCCCTTCGTTTGTTATCGGTAAGTCGAAACCGGGTTACTGGTCGAGACTATCGAGTGGTGGTGATGGACTTGGGACCGCGTCCGAGCGCGACCATCCCGGACTGGACGATCTCGCGGATGCCGTAGCCGTCGAGCATTCGCAACAGCGCGTCGAGCTTGTCCGGCGTGCCGGTCGCCTCGAGCGTGAGCGACTCGGGCGAGACGTCGACGATGTGCGCACGGAACAGGCTGGCGATCTCCACGATCTGCCCGCGGTTGGTGGCGTCGGCCCGGACCTTGACCAGCGTGAGCTCGCGGGCCACCGAACCGGCCGGGTCCTGCTCGACGATCTTGATGACGTTGACCAGCTTGTTGAGCTGCTTGGTCACCTGCTCGAGCGGGAAGTCCTGGACGTTGACCACGATCGTCATGCGGGACAACCCGACGGTCTCGGTCGGGCCCACGGCCAGCGACTCGATGTTGAACCCGCGCCGGGAGAACAGCGACGCGACGCGCGCGAGCACGCCGGGCTTGTCCTCCACCAGCACGCTCAGGGTGTGGGAACGCGCGCTCACTGATCCTCCTCCTGGCCGGCGATGACGGCGGCGTCGATCCGCTCGGTCACCTCGTGGATCTCCGTGGCCTCGTCCGCCGCGGAGTCGGTGTCGTCGAACAGCGGCCGGATGTCCCGGGCCGCCATGATCTCGTCGTTGGACGTCCCGGCCGCGACCATCGGCCAGACCTGGGCGTCCTTGCCCACGATGAAGTCGATGAGCACCGGCCGGTCGTTGATCTCGCGCGCCTTGGCGATCACGTCGTCCACGTCCTCGGCCCGCTCGCAGCGCAGCGCCACGCAGCCCAGCGCCTCGCCGAGCTTGACGAAGTCGGGGATGTGCATGGAGTGCGTCGACAGGTCGGTCTGCGAGTAGCGCTCCTCGTAGAACAGCGTCTGCCACTGCCGGACCATGCCGAGGTTGCCGTTGTTGATGAGCGCGACCTTGATCGGCGCACCCTCGATGGCACAGGTGGCCAGCTCCTGGTTGGTCATCTGGAAACAGCCGTCGCCGTCGATGGCCCACACCTCGGCGTCCCGACGGCCGAACTTGGCGCCCATCGCGGCGGGCACCGCGTAGCCCATAGTGCCGAGGCCGCCCGAGTTGAGCCACGTGCGTGGCTTCTCGTACTTGACGAACTGGGCCGCCCACATCTGGTGCTGCCCCACGCCCGCGCAGTACACCGCGTCGGGGCCGGCGGCCGCGCTGAGGCGCTCGATGACGTACTCCGGCGACAGGGACCCGTCCGACTGCGGCGCGTACCCCAGCGGGTACTCGTCCCGGATCTCGTCCAGCTCGCCGACCCACGCGGACGGCGCGTCCAGTGCCCCGGACTCCCGCTCACCGCGGAGCGTCTCGACGAGCTCGACCAGCACCTCCTTGATGTCGCCGACGATCGGCACGTCGACCGCACGGTTCTTGCCGATCTCCGCCGGGTCGATGTCCGCGTGGATGACCTTCGCGTCGGGCGCGAACGTGTCGAGGCGGCCCGTGACCCGGTCGTCGAAGCGCGCCCCGAGCGTCACCAGCAGGTCGGAGCGCTGCAGCGCGGCGACCGCGGCGACCGTGCCGTGCATGCCGGGCATGCCGTAGTGCAGCCGGTGCGAGTCCGGGAACGCCCCGCGGGCCATGAGCGTGGTGACGACGGGGATGCCCGTCAGCTCGGCCAGCGCCATGAGCTCCGCCGAGGCGTCCGCCTTGATGACGCCGCCGCCGACGTACAGCACCGGTCGCGTCGACCGCGCGATCATCCGGGCGGCCTCGCGGATCTGCTTGCCGTGCGGCTTGGTGACGGGCCGGTAGCCGGGGAGCTTCATCTCCGGCGGCCACGAGAACGTCATCTCGCCCTGGAGGACGTCCTTGGGGATGTCCACCAGCACGGCACCCGGACGGCCCGTCTGGGCGATGTGGAACGCCTCGGCGATCATCCGCGGGATGTCGTCGCCGTGGGAGACCAGGAAGTTGTGCTTGGTGATCGGCATCGTGATGCCGGAGATGTCGGCCTCCTGGAAGCCGTCCGTGCCGATGAGGGAGGTCCCCACCTGGCCGGTGATCGCCACGACCGGAACCGAGTCCATCTGTGCGTCCGCGAGCGGCGTCACCAGGTTGGTGGCACCGGGCCCCGAGGTCGCCATGCAGACGCCGACCCGGCCGGTGGCCTGGGCGTAACCGGTGGCGGCGTGGCCCGCACCCTGCTCGTGCCGGACGAGCACGTGCCGGACCTTGGCCGAGTCGTAGAGCGGGTCGTAGACCGGCAGGATCGCCCCGCCGGGAATGCCGAAGACCACCTCGGTGCCGATCTCCTCGAGGGACCGGACGACGGCCTGCGCGCCCGTCATCCGCTCGGGGGCCGCCGGGCGGGCCTTCTGGTCTGTGCCCGGACGGGGTCCGGGCTGTGCCGTTGGTGCGCTCACTTCAACTGTCCTTCATGCTGGTCGTGGAGCTTGTCGTTCGTCGCCTCACCCGGTCCGGTGGGACCGGTGGAACCTGGCAACAAAAAACCCCCGACGGCCACATGGGGCCGGCGAGGGTGCGCGTCGGGGGAAAGCCAGGTTGCGGCTCAGGCGCCGACGCGCCGGCCGAGTACGAGACCGTTCCAGGTGTTCACGCGGCCCAGACTAGGCCCCGGCCGTCCGAAGCGTCAACTCGTGGAACACCGATCCCACATAGTGGACCGTGCGAGACTAGAGGACATCATGAGCGCCCCATTCAGAGCCCCCGTGCCGGAGTCGACCCCGCGCGACCGCGCCCTCTTCCGCGTCAACCCCATGTCCTACATCGTCATCGCCATCCTCGTCGTGGCGATCCTCTGGCCCGTCGCGGCCTACCCGCTCGCCCTCGGCTGGCTGGTGCTGATCCCGGTGGCCTTCGCCTGGTGGGTGGCCAGGACCCGCACCCGGCTCGACGAGCGCGGAGTGCACCTGTCGACCTGGCGCTCCCGGCGCTCGGTCCCGTGGGACGAGGTGAAGGGCGTGATGTTCCCGAAGAAGGGCTTCGCCCGGCTCGTGACGACCTCGGACGACTCCCTACCGATGGGCGGCGTGTCGTTCCACGACCTTCCGCGCCTGTCCGCCGCCAGCCGGGGCCGCATCCGCGACCCCTACTCCGCGCCCGGACCCGAGCAGCCCTGATCCTCCCCGGCCGGCCGGCACCCGGTCGGCCACGGCCTGTCGGCGCATCCCCATGCGCTCGTACACGAGGGTGACCGCGATGCCCACCACGAGGCCGCCCACCGTCCAGGCGCCGAGCACCCACACGGCGTGACCGAGCCCGGCCTCCCAGTCCGAGTCGAAGAACATGATCGCGCGCAGGCCGAGATATGCCTGGTGCATCGGCTGCAGGTCGCCGATGGCGACGAAGACGGGCGGCAGCATCTGCGTGGGCGTCGCCCCACCCGAGGTGGGGATCCCGAGCACCACGAACAGCACGAGGTTGACCAGCAGTCCGGCGTTGCCGATCGCGGCGATGATGGTGTGCGCGCAGACCCCCACCGCCACGATCACGAGGTTCGAGAACCAGAACATGTGCCACGGGTCGTACCCGCTGATGCCGAGGATGTCCGCCACCCACAGGCACAGAGCCGACACCAGCGGGGCGGTGACCAGCGTGACCGCCCACTTCCGTACGAGAGTCTGGACCCGACCGAACGGCGCCACGTGGACGTGATGGGCGAACGGCCCGATCTCCAGCGGGATGAACCCGAGCCGGGCGTCCAACAGCGCGGAGATGATCATCGCGCCGGTGAACCCGGCCAGGATGACGACCAGCGCGTAGAACATCGGCAGCGACGCGTTGGAGACGCCCGCCGGCAACGGGTTCCACGCCGTGACGTCGACCCGGATCGGGTCGCCGAGCGCGAGCTCCGCGGCCGCGTCGACCGTCCCGCCCTCTGCCCCGGCGAGGAGCTGGGCGTCCTCCACCAGACCCGGCCCGACACGCTCCCGGAACGACTCCCGCATCCGGTCGGCCATCGTGTTCATCACCTGGCCGGAGACGATCGACACCCGCGGTGAGTACTGCATCTCCACGCGGGCGCGGCCCGGCACCGGCCCGCTCCGACCCGCCTCCGTCGCGGCCGCCTCGACCAGCCCGACGACCCGTTCGCTGAGGTCGGCGGGTATCCGCAGAGCGCCGAAGTACGTACCGTCCCGCAGCCCGGCCTCCGCGGTGGCGGAGTCCACCATGTGCAGCCGGACGGTTCCCCAGTCGTTGTTCTGGATGAGCCCCGCCGTGATGCGGGTGCCGACGTCGATCCGTCGCGGGCCGACCGGGGTCTCGAGCGTCGCCGCCTCGTCCTCGTTCACGACCGCGACAGGGATGTGTCGGGCGTGGGCCTGCGGGTCCGCGGTGCCGCCGATGTACATGAAGGCCAGGAGGAAGAACAGGCCGCAGACGACCGCGACGGCCCCTGCGGAGTGCGAGACGAACTCCCGGATCCCGCCGGTGTGGCCGGAGTCGCTCATGTCCATCCCCCTCTCGTCGTGGGCGGGCGGGCCTGGCGGCCGACCGTGAGAAGAGTAAACCCGCACCGGGGCGTATCGTGGGGAGGTCACGGCCAGTCCGGGGCGCCGCCGTCGGCGCGTCCGGAACGCCCTGCGGGTGCAGCCCCTCCGGCCGCCCGTTCTCCTTCGAACCGGATCGAGGTCCCATGCCGCCCCTGAGGTCACGAACCAGTACCGCCGGACGCAACGCCGCGGGGGCCCGGGCCCTCTGGCGTGCGACCGGTATGACGGACTCTGACTTCGGCAAGCCGATCATCGCGATCGCCAACTCCTACACGCAGTTCGTGCCCGGCCACGTCCACCTGAAGAACGTGGGCGAGATTGTCGCGGAGCAGATCGCGGCGGCGGGCGGCGTGGCGCGTGAGTTCCACACCATCGCCGTCGACGACGGCATCGCCATGGGACACGCCGGCATGCTGTACTCGCTGCCCAGCCGCGAGATCATCGCCGACTCGGTGGAGTACATGGTCAACGCCCACACGGCGGACGCGTTGGTGTGCATCTCCAACTGCGACAAGATCACGCCGGGCATGCTCAACGCGGCCATGCGGCTCAACATCCCCACGGTGTTCGTCTCGGGCGGTCCGATGGAGTCGGGCTTCTCGGTGGTCGTCGACGGCGTCGTCAAGGCGGGTTCCGACCTCATCACCGCGATCTCCGCCTCGGCGAATTCCGCCGTCGACGACGAGAATCTGGACGCCATCGAGCGATCGGCCTGCCCGACGTGTGGGTCGTGCTCGGGCATGTTCACCGCCAACTCGATGAACTGCCTCTCCGAGGCCCTCGGGCTGTCCCTACCGGGTAACGGCTCGACGCTGGCCACGCACAGTGCGCGCCGCGAGCTGTTCGCCGAGGCGGGTCGCCTCATCGTGGACCTGTGCACGCGCTACTACCGCGACGAGGACGACTCGGTGCTCCCCCGCTCGGTGGCCACCAAGTCCGCCTTCACCAACGCGATGGCCCTCGACGTCGCGATGGGTGGCTCCACCAACACGGTGCTGCACATCCTCGCCGCCGCGCAGGAGGGCGAGGTCGACTTCGACCTGCACGACATCGAGGAGGTCTCCCGCCGGGTGCCGTGCCTGGCCAAGGTCGCCCCGAACTCGGACTACTACATGGAGCACGTGCACCGGGCCGGGGGCATCCCCGCGATCCTCGGCGAGCTGTACCGCGGTGGCCTGTTGGAGACCGACGTCCACTCGGTGCACTCCCCGTCGCTCGAGCAGTACATCGCCGACTGGGACATCCGCAGCGGCACGGCCACCGAGAAGGCCGTCGAGCTGTTCCACGCCGCCCCGGGCGGGGTGCGCACGATCGAGCCCTTCTCCACGGACAACCGCTGGGAGTCGCTCGACACCGACGCGGTGGGCGGCTGCATCCACTCGGTGGAGCACCCCGCGACCGCAGAGGGCGGCCTCGTCGTGCTGCGCGGGAACATCGCGCCCGACGGGTCGGTGTTCAAGACCGCGGGCGTGTCGGAGGAGAACTTCCACTTCTCGGGTCCGGCCAGGGTGGTCGAGTCCCAGGAGGAGGCGGTGTCGGTGATCCTCAACAAGACGCTGCAGGCCGGTGAGGTCCTGGTGGTGCTGTACGAGGGGCCGGCCGGCGGCCCGGGGATGCAGGAGATGCTGCACCCGACCGCGTTCATCAAGGGCGCGGGCCTCGGCACGAAGTGCGCTCTCATCACCGACGGTCGGTTCTCGGGCGGTTCCTCGGGGCTGTCGATCGGCCACATCGCGCCCGAGGCCGCCTCGGGCGGCCCGATCGGCCTGGTGCGTGACGGCGACATCGTGACGATCGACGTGGCCACGCGGTCCATCTCGGTGGAGGTGGACGACGACGAGTTGGCCCGCCGCCGGGAGGAGAAGGGACCGCTACCGTGGCGGCCTGCGAACCGGGACCGGAAGGTCTCGACCGCCCTGCGCGCGTACGCCTCGATGGCGTCGTCGGCGGACAAGGGCGCCGTCCGGATCCTGCCGGACTGATCGCGGATCCGGGCCGACCGCCGACGAGCGGTCGGCCCGCAGCGACCGGCGCGGTCAGCCCGCGGTGATCGGTGCGCTGTCGGCGGACGACGTCAACGGGTAGGTGCCGTTGAGGAAATACCACAGGACGCCGGCCAGCACGACGACGATCACCAGCCAGACGATCCCGCTGAACCGCGGGCGGTGCGACCATCCCCACTTGCGGTCGGCGGCCCACCGCCCGGGTCCGGTGAAGAGCAGCGTCAGCAGCGCCGCGGCGTAGAGGATCGACGGCTCGAGTCCCCGCGAGGTGTCGCTGAGGACGGGAATGGGGTCCGCTCCGGTCAACCGGACCGCGATGCCGAGCCCGACGATCCCGAGGAGGCCGGCCGCGGCGATGGGCGTGGCCAGCCCCACGACGAGCATGACCCCCGCGACGAGTTCGACGGCGCCACCGGCGATCGCCAGCGCGCGGGCCATGTCGAAACCGGAGTCGGCGAGCGTCTCCGCGAACCCGTCGATCCCCGGGCCGCCGAACAGCCCGGCGAGCTTCTGCAGGCCGCGCATCGCCAGCAGGACGCCCACCGCCAAACGGAGGACGAACAGTCCGAGGTCGATGGTCCCGCGCCTGCCGATATCGTCGCGGGGGGCGGGCGCGATGGTGGTCGGCTGCTCGCCGAACGGCAACGGCGCGGACATGTCGTATCCACCCGACTCGGAGAACTGCGAGTAGTCGGTGCGCCCGGCGGCCGGGAACGCTGTGGTGGCGGTGTCCCCCGTCCCGCCGCTCGCGCCCGTTCCCGCACCCGGCCCCGGACCCTTGGTGCCGGGCACGTCGAGCGGGTAGTCGACGTCGTGGATGATCTCTGTACGGGCGTCGTCGTCACCGCGCTTTGAGGAAGTCACCTCTCGACTGTAGGCCGGGGCCGCCGCGGGGACCCGTAGGACACGGCGCGCCGTACTCTGGTCGGCATGAGATCGCTCGCGCTCGTCCTGGCGCTCGCCGTCGCGGTGTCGGGCTGCGCGAGGTTCGACGATCGCCTCGAGGCCCCGTTCACGCCGGCCCCGGGTCCGGGGGCGGGGGCCGCGCCGCCGCCGAGTGCGCCCGGATCTCCGACTCCCCCGCCGACCTCGCCCTCCGGCGAGCCCGAACCGGCCCCTGAGACCGGACCGTGCGTGGACCCTGATCCCGCTGTGATCGCCACGTGTCTGGGTCCGGCCGTCGCCGTGGCCGGTCTGGGTGACGGGGCGCTGGTCGCGGAGTCGACGGGTGCGGTGCGGATCGTCTCGCCGGACGCGGTTCCGGAGGAGTTCGGGCGGGTGGATCCGCGGGGCGGTCGGGTGGCCGCGGTCGCGCCGTCCCCGGATTTCGCCCAGGACCGGTTGGTGTATCTCCTCGTCGTCGGCGATGGACCCACACGCGTCGAGCGCCTGGCGCGCGGCGACGCTCCCCGCACGGTGGCGGAGCTCGCCCCTGCTGAGAGCGGCGGCCTCGCGTTCGTCGCGGACATCCTCACCGTCGGCGTCGGTTCGGAGCTCGTGCGGTTCCCGTCGTTCACGGGGATCGGTCGCGCCGAGCGACCCGAGGTGATCGCGCGCGATCTGGGCGGCATCCAGGCGCTGTGCGTCCACGACGACGAGCTGTATCTCTCCACGGTGACCGACCGTGGTGCCGCACTCCGCGCCCCGGGTCGGATGGTGTGGACGTGGCCGGACCAGCGTTCGGCGGGTGGGTGCGCGGCCGGCGAGGGGACGCTGGCGATCGCGCTCCCGGACGCCGAGCGGGTCGATACCCTGCAGACCGCCGGCGGTGCCGCGCGTGGTCAGCCCGAGGCCCTCGCGGAGGGGCGCTACGGGCGGCTCACCGGCCTCACCGTGGTCGGCGAGGGCATCCTCCTGGCCGGGACCACCAACAAAGCCGGCGGCTCCCCTGTCTCGACTGACGACCGGGCGGTCATCCTGCCCGACTCCGGTGGTGGCCGGGACGCCCGCATGTGAGTCCTACTCGAACGCTTGTGCGATCTCGACCCGCCCGGTAGGCTCGTTCTCATGTTCGAGTGATGGCGCGGCGCTGCAGGGGGTGACGGGGTTGGATACGACGACGACGG